>JAIBBS010000371.1 GCA_019694555.1 Nannocystaceae bacterium | reverse complement strand
GGCACTCCGACGCCGCGCGAGCCGGCTGACGCTGGCGCTGACGCTGCTGGCCGCGTGCGCCCGCGCGCCGCAGCAGCCCGCGTCGACGCCCCCGTCGCCGAGGCCCGAGCCGCTCGCGGTCGCGCCGGCGCCGACGCGCCCGCTGCCGCCGCCCGACGCCGCCGCCGTCGAGCCGACCGCGCCCGCGCCCGCGCCCGAGCTCGGACCGCGCGCGCCCGAGCCGGCCTCGGCAGCGCAGGTGCAGCAGCTGTTCGGCTCGCCCGAGGATCCCGAGCCGCAGGTGCGCGGCGGCATCACCAAGGCGCTCGAGGATGTCTCGTACATCGTCGGCAACGAGTGGTCGCTCGATGCCTTCCGCGCGGCGGTGCAGGACCTCGGCGGCGGCTACATCGGCGTGGGCCCCGACCAGGCCTATCTCTTCATCGGCTGGCAGCGGCCGGAGTTCGCCTGGCTCATCGACTACGACCCCAAGGTCATGCGCGTGCACGCGATGTACCGCGCGCTGCTGCAGGCGTTCGAGCGGCGGCGCGATTTCCTCGCCGCGTTCGAGCACGACCACGCCGACGCGACCTCGGAGCTGCTGGCGCAGCACGAGGACCCGCGGTTGCGCAGGATGTACCGCAACAACCGCGACATGTTCCGTTGGCGGCTGCGCACGATCGAGCGCAAGCTGGCTCGCCGCGGCGTGCCGTGCTGGCTCACCGACGACGAGACCTACGCCTACGTGCGCAAGATGGTGCTGGGCGATCGCGTGCGGCCGCTGCGGGTCAACCTCGTCGACGACGTCGGCATGGCCGGCATCGCCGAGGCCGCGAGGGCGCTGGGCGTGACCGTGCGCGTGGTCTACCTGTCCAACGCCGAGGAGTACTGGGAGCGCTACGAGCCGCAGTTCGTCGCCAACCTCGCGGCGCTGCCGATCGACGAGCGCGCGCTGGTGCTGCGCACGCGGCTGGTGTGGCAGGTCAACCGCGACTACGTCTACAACGCGCAGTCGCTGGCCGAGTTCCTCGCGTGGCTGCAGACGCCCGGTGTCGACACGCTCGAGGACATCGTCGGTCCCAAGCCCAAGGCCGAGGCCGGCCGCATCAACTTCGTGCACACCACCGCGCTGCCGCCAGCCGCGGGTTCGTGACGATCACAGGCCGCGATCGCGGTCGGGGTTGCGCTCGTCGATCTGCGGCGCCTCGGCTGCGAGCGGACGATCGCGGATCGCGGCCGCCTGCGCGACCGAGGCGGCGCAGCGGAAGCCGAAGTGGTGAAACGGTCGGTTGTCGGGCGGCTGCGGCCGCCGGTGCGCGCCGTGGGCGTAGTGGGCGCTCCAGTACCACGAGCCGCCCTTGACCAGCTTCTCGCTGTGGCCCTCGCACGGCTCGGCACCGCCGCACGGGCCCTTGGGATCGACACCGGCACAGGCCTCGCCGCACTGCGCGTAGTCGGGCGAGTACCAGTCCGCGACGTACTCCCACGCGTTGCCGGCCATGTCGAACAGACCGTAGCGACCCTCGGGCCGCGAGCCGACCACGAAGGTGCGGCCCTTGTACGGCTCGCTGCTGCGCGCCATCGTCGTGCCGCAGCTGCGCCCTCGCTTGTCGCGGATCACGGCGAGGCGACACGTCGCGGGCGCATCGCCCCACGGGAACGCCTCGCCGGCCTCGCCGCGCGCGGCCTTCTCCCACTGCGCCTCGGTCGGCAACGACTTGCCCTCGGCCTCGCAGAAGGCCTTGGCCCCGCGCCACGTGACGCCGACGACCGGTTGGTGCGGTCGCGAGAAGTCGGGGTAGAACGGTCCGCCCTTGGGGCACTGACCCGCGCGCACGCAGGCCTTGTACTGCGCGATCGTGACCTCGAAGCGATCGAGGTAGAACGTCTGCAGATACACCGTCTGCTGCGGTCGCTCGTTGGGCTCGCCGTCGTCGCGCCCGCGGATCGCGGGGCCACCGGGGATGCACGCCATGTTCGCCGGCGCGGCCTCGCACGGCGCGATCGCGGTGCCATCGGGCAGCCGCGGTCCCTCGGCTGCGACCGCGGGCGTCGCAGTCGGCGTCGCAGCCGTCGTCGGCGAGGCTTCGGCGACGGCGGGTTGCGCCGGTGCAGTCGCGATCGCTGGTGTCGGCGCGTCGGCGGCGACCGGCGGCGCGGGTGGATCGGTCGCGCGTGCGCACGCGCTCGCGAGCGCGAGGCCGATCAGCGCGCGCGTCAGGGCCCGCCCTCGGTCGGCAGCACGCACGCGCCGACCCAGTCGAACAGCGGCGGGCCCGCGCCCGGGTCGAACAGACGGATGCACATGTGCTCCGGCGCGCCCGGGCAGCTGGCCGAGGCTTGCGGATCGCGGGTGTCGCAGAAGGGCGTGCAGCAGCCCTCGGTGCTCGGGCATTCGAAGAACTCCGGCGGATCGGCGCAGAGCATGCCCGCGTCGCATTGATTGGTGAAGAAGCACGTGTCGCCGTAGGCGCCGCCATCGCCCGAGGCGTCGTCGAGGCAGGTGAAGTGGTCGTTGATGCGGTAGCAGTGGCGCCCGCCGGGGCAGTCGTCACCGAACGGATCGCAGCTGCTCGTGCACAGCCGCGGCAAGGTGTCGGGGCCGCCCACGCACGTCGCGGTCGGATCGATGCAGACCAGATCGGGCTGCTCGGGATCGGCGACGCACAGCGGCACGCACTCACCTGCGAGCGTCTGCACGTCGTAGACCACGCACACCAGGCCGCGGTCGCAGTCGTCGAGGCCGCTGGCCGGCCAGTCCTGCACCGTACACGCGGCGCCCGCGGGCAGCGGCTCGGGCACCAGCCCGACGCAGCGCGTCGCGTCGGCCACGAGCCCACCGTCGCTGGCATACGGCGCGCACTTGTGCGTCGCGGCGCAATCGTCGGCGTACAGATCGCAGGCCACCGTCGCGCCCATGTCGGGCGACGCGACGAAGCCCGGGCCCGCGCTGCTGTCGGCGGTGGAGTCGGACGCGCCGGTGCCGGTGCTGGTGCCGGTGGTCTCGCCGCTGTCGCCGGGCCCGTCGCCGCCGTGGCTGGGCGGACCACCGCAGCCGATCGCGAGCACGACGAGCGCAGCAGCGGACCTCACCGCGCGATGATACGACCATCGGCCGCGATCGGGGACATGGCCGATGGGCCACCCTGCGACGGCGTGGCGGCTCGGGCGAGTGCGGCATCGATCGCCGCCTGCAAGCGCGCGACGGCGTCGAGCTCGGCTGCGATCCACGGCAGCCCCGCGTGCTCACGCAGGGGCGCGGCCGCGTCGCGCAGGGCCGCGGCGGCGGCGGCGGCGTCACCTCGCCACCACGCGCGCTCGGCCTGCAAGCGCGCGCGTGTGGCGGCCACGCGCTCGGGCGCCTCGTCGGGTGTGTGCTCGAGGCACGCCAGCGCCGCGGTGGCGGCCGCGATGGCCTCGTCGCGCCGCCCCAAGCCGAACGCGGTCTCGCCGAGCTGTTCGAAGCACGGCACGCACTCGAAGGGAGCGTGCGCCAGGCGCTCGGCCACGCGCGGGCACACCGCGTCGAGCCGCGCGCGCGCGGTCGCG
>JAIBBS010000013.1 GCA_019694555.1 Nannocystaceae bacterium | reverse complement strand
CCTGCGGTGGCGTCGAGTGCTCCTGCGGTGGCGTCGCCGTGGTCGCCGACGCCACCGGTGCCGGCGTCGTCGGAGTCGCGCTCGTGGTCGCCGCGACGCTCGCGTCCTCGCGCGGACAGCCGCACAGCAACGACGCGAGCAGAAAGGTCGAGCGCTTCACGGCGCGCCCTCGGCATCGTCGCCCGGCTGCGCGTTGCGCTTGCGCCCCTGGGCGATCCAGGTGTCGAGCAGCTGGATGTCCTCGAGCGGCAGCGCCGGCAGGGCCAGCGGCATCCCTCGCACGCCCGGCAGCGGCCGTCCGGCCTGCTCGGCGTGGCGCGCGAGCAGGTGCGCGACGATGCGCGGCACGCCCTGCGGCGTGGCGGAGAACAGCGAGCGTCGCTGGCCCTGGTCGTCGAGGCTGCCCGAGAGGATGCCTTCGTAGGAGTTGAGGTCGAGGCCGCGCTTGGGGAAGCCGAAGCCGCCGGAGTAGCCGGGACCGCCGTCGCCGATCACGAGCTCGGGATCCGAGTGGCAGTGGCGGCAGGTCTTGTGGAAGATCTTCGCGTCGACCTCCTCGTAGCGAACCTCCCGCTGCAGCAGCGGCAGGCGCTCGGGCACGGCTGCGACGGCGACCGCTTCGAGCGGGGCCTGCAGCAGGTACGCCGCGACGTCGCGGCGCTCGGTCTCGTCGAGCGGGATCGTCGGCATCGCGGTGCCCGGCTGCAGCTGCTCCGGCGACTCGAGCCACTGCAGCAGCGCGGCTGGCCGCAGTCGCTCGCGCGCGTGCGCGAGGTCGGGCGCCAAACGTTGCCCGCGCGCCAACGCGGCGGGGGCGATCGCGATCGGCAGCGTCGTCGCAGGCAACGGCGCCACGCCGCGCATGCGGTGACAGGTGCCGCAGCCCTTGGCCTCGATCACCGCGCGGCCGCGCGTCGCGTCGCCCAGCGCGGGTGCGGCGGTCTCGGCGGCGGGCGACAGCCACGCCGCGAGCGTCGCGACGTCGTCGGGCGCGAGCGCGAAGCGAGGCATGCCGGCCTCGAGGTTGGGCCGCAGATCGTGGGTGTCGGCGAGGAAGCCCTGCAGCCACGCGCGGCGGAATCGCGGGCCCGGCACCAGGCGCGGCACGTCGACCAACGAATGGATCCGCGATTGCCAACCCGCCAGCTCCTGCGGCGAGGCCTCGAAGTCACCCGCGAGGATCTTGCGATGGCAGCCGACGCAGTCGAACTCGGGCGTCGGCGCGGCGATGGACTCGATCTCGTGACAGCGGTTGCACTCGAGCGCGGTGAACCGCGCGCTCGCACGGGCCAACAACGCGGGATCGGCTGCGGGTTCGAGCGCGGCTGCGACCGGCTCGGGGTCGGGGGCCGGCGCGATCACCTCGGCGGCCTTCGCCGGCACGGGCCGCGGCTCGCCGCCGCAGGCCGGCGGCAGCGAGACCGCGAGCAGCAGTGCGAGCGCGCCGACGCGTCGCGAACGCGTCACGCCTTGCACGTGCTGTCGCCGCCGAGATCGCGGCATCGTCCCAGCGCCGCGTCGCGCAGCGCCGCGTCGCCCTCGAGCTGCGCGAGCATGGCGTAGCCACGGGCGCTCGGCATCAGATCGCGCGCCGAGAGGTCGCGCAGCAGATCGCGCGCGCGCGTGCGCTGGTACGTGTCGGCGGCCAGCGCCTCGGCCAGCTGCAGCTTGACCATCACGTTGTCGGCCTTGAGCGCGGCCTGATAGCTCAGCACCAGCCCGGCCCACGCGACGTTGGCGGCCTTGGTGTGGGCCGCATCCGCGCCGTCGAGCTCGAACGCATGGACGTCGCCGGCGCTGCGCACCGTCGCGATCGCCAGGGTTCGCTGGGCGCGGGTGGCGAGCTCGGCCGCGTCGGTGGGGGGCAGCTGCGCGATGGCGGGGATGGCCCCGCGCGCGAGCTGACCGGCCTTGGCATTGTCACCACGGGCGAGCGCCTTCTCGGCCGCGAGCACGTCGCGCTGGGTGTGATCGACCTGCTTCGCGAGCTTCGGCTGCGGCGGGGGCTTGCGCAGACACGCCGACGCGACCGGTGCCGCCGCGACCGTCACCACCAACGCCAACAGACCGATCACTCGTCGTTGCATACCCGCGCGCTCCCCGATTCGGCTGTAGACGCATGGTCCCGCGAAAAGGTTCCGTGGCCGGCCCCAGGAATCCTGCGGCCGCACAAACCGCGGGATTCCGGGGGCTTGGCTCCGCGGCCGCGGGCGGGTGGGGCGGGGCCGGACACGGCGCATCGGCTGGCGGTGCGCGGCGGCGCGCCACGCCCTCGCGTCCACGAGGCTCAGCGCGCCGACGCGCCGTAGCGCACCGAGACCACCGTGAAGCTGGCCGGTCCGCGCGGGCGCTGCACGGTGACCTCGTCCTCGGGGTGCTTGCCCAGCAGCGCGCGACCCATCGGCGAGTCCATGCTGATGTAGCCGCGATCGGCGTCGGACTCGTCGGGCCCGACGATGCGGTAGGTGTGCGACTCGCCGTCCTCGTCCTCGACCACGACCCACGCGCCGAAGCCGATGCGATCGCCGTTTTGCTTCTGCTGCTCGGGGTCGACCACGTGCATGCGCTCGAGTCGATCGGCGAGGAACTTGAGCCGGCGATCGATCTCCCGCAGCCGCCGCTTGCCGTACTGGTACTCGGCGTTCTCCGAGCGATCACCGTGGGCCGCGGCGACCTCGACCTCGTGCGTCACGCGTGGCCGCTCGACCTTCCACAGCTGCTCGAACTCCTGCTTCACCTTCTGGTGACCTTCGGGCGTGATGTAGATCGGCAGCGTCGCGGCCACGGTGGTGTTCGCCTCTCAGACCTCGATCGAGGTCGTCAACGTCACGGTGATCGAGGGCGCGAGCGCCCGCGAGATGACGCAGCCGGCGCGTGCGCCCTCGGCCGCGGCCTGGATCGCGTCGCGGTCGCTGCCCGGCGCGGTCGCGGACATGTGCAGCGCGATCGCCGTGATCGTCGGCTTGCCGTCGATCCGCTCCATCGTGACCTTCGCCTGCGTCGCGACCTGCTGCACCGCGACGCCGGCGCGGCCGAGCTCGGCGACGACCGCCATGGAGAAGCAGCCCGCGTGGGCCGCGGCGAGCAGCTCCTCGGGGTTGGTCTCCTGACCGTCCTCGAAGCGGCTCACGAAGTTGTACTTGCGTTGGCGCAGCGCGCCGCTGCCAGTGTCGATGGTGCCGGTGCCGGTCTTGAGATCGCCGTCCCAGACGGCCTTGGCGGTGCGTTGCATGGTGTCCTCGTCGCGGGGTGAGCACGCGGTTTTGCCACAAACCGCGCGCGCGGTGGGATCGCGGCCGGTCGTGCGCTGGGCCACGCGGTCGCCCGCTGCACGATCGTGGCGCCCGGCCGCAGCACTACCGCGGCGGAACCCACCCGATGCGCCGTCGTTTCGCCCCTGCCGCCCTCGTCGCCGTCTGTCTCGCGCTGCCCGCCACCGCGCAGGCCCGCAACCAGCCCCCCGCGGGGGAGCTCGGCGCGGCGCCGATGCCGGCCGCGCCCGCGGCCGTGGTGGTCGCGGCCGCGCCGGCGCCCGCGTCCACGGTCGAGGCCGCGCCGGTGGCCGCGCCCGTGCCGACGGTCGCCGTGCCTCAGGCCGCGGCACCGGTCGCCATCGTCGTGCCGCCGCCGCAGCTGACGGCTGCGAGCGCGCCGGCGCAACGGCCGATGCGCTCGCTCGACGGCGAGGTCAAGGAAGCCAAGTCGCTGCTGACCGCAGGCCTGGTCGTGTTCGGCGTCATGTACACGATCACCTCGCTGTCGGGCGCGATCGGCATCGACACCGCGCGGACGCACCGCGGCACCGATCCGGCGACCGGCGCGAAGCTCGAGCCGGACCGGCGTCGCGTGAACTTCGGTCGCTCGATGCTCATCCCGGTCGCGGGTCCGTTCATCGCGATCCCGTACGGGCCCAAGGCGATGCAGCGTTGGGGGGCCGCGTTCGCCGGCGCGACCCAGCTCGCCGGGATCGTCCTGACGATCGTCGGCACCGCGCGGCTGCGACGGGCGCGGATGTTCGAGCGCTACCAGCTGGGCGCCGGCCTGGCGCGCGGCGGCGCGATGGTCGGCGTGTCGGGCCGCTTCTGACCCCGCCCGCGATCAGCGCGCCGCGGCGGGCCCGACCATCTGGTCGACGAGGTCGCTGAGCAGGGCCTGGATCTCGTCCACGGCGTCGGCCGGGTACTCGGGGTCGTCGTCGGCGCCCGGCGGCAGCCAGGTCCCGCCCAAAAGCTCATCGAGCACGGTGCCTTGCATGGGCGCAGCTTCCCCTCGCGGCCCGGCCGCGCGCCAGTTTTCGGCGGGTTTGGGGCTGTGCCATACTCCGCCGCGAGCACCGCCGATGGCACTCCAACTGGCAACGGCCCTCATCGAGACACGGGGGGCCTGCAAGCTGCAAAAGCTCGAAGCCGCCATGGAGAAGGCTCTGGCCGACCTGGGCTGGGAGCGCACCTTCGAGGGCAAGGAAGCGCTGACGCCCGATCCCGGCGACGGTGCGATCCCGTTCGTGCTGGTCGCGAACGAAGACGGCGCGGCCGGCATCCAGGTCGACGACGAGAAGGTCGTGCGCGATCTGGCTCGCATCGTGTCCGAGCGCGTCGATGTTGCGCTGTTGTTGCTGCTCACGACCGGCTCGCTGTTCGGCCGCCGGTCGGTCGAGGTGGTGTGCCGCAAGTTCGAGTTCCGCAGCGGCACCGCGAGCGAGCTCGCGGTCATGGCCGCGCACACCCGCGACGTCAGCGACGTCGAGCACAACGAGCTGCGTCAGGCCGACAACGCGCTGCGCTCGCGCATCAACAACGCCAACGAGTCGTTGTTGCGCGCCGAGGGCACCGCGGGGTTCAAGCCCAAGAAGTTCTTCCGCTACAAGCGCAACCTGCAGCCGGTCAAGTTCAGCTCGCCCCGGCTCGCGCGGCTGATGGAACAGATCGAGGCCTGCGAGAGCTACGAGATCGACGGCAAGGGCCCGCAGCCCATCGTCAAGCTCGTGCTCGCCGGCGGCGCCAAGAGCATGAGCTACCTGAAGACCGAAGAGATCGCCGAGCTCGAGAAGGCCCTCGCGAGCCGACCCGAGCTCGTGCGCCGCAAGGTCTCGTGATCGCGCGCGCGCGACGACCCGGCAAGGGACGCGCGGCGCGCCCTCGGCCAGGCTCGGGCGCTCAGTAGGCCTTCGCGATCAGCACGCGCTGTCGCGACGGCGCACCGCTCTTGATGCAGCGACCCGGGCTCGGCGCGGGGCCGTGGCCGGGCAGCGGGATGCAGCGGATCGTGGCCTTGGTCTCGGCCTTGATCGCGGCCTCGGTCGCCGCGGTGCCGTCCCAGTGACACCACGCGAAGCGGCTGCCCTCGCCGGCGAACGCCGCGAGGAAGTCGTCCCAGCTGTCGAGCTCGACCGAGCCCGCGAGCATGCGCGTGCGCGCCTGGGCGAACAGCTCGTCTTGGTACTGCTCGAGCCGCGCCTTGGCGGTCGCGAGGAACTCGGCCTCGGGGATGAACATCTTGCCGGTGCCGGCGGCGCTGTCGACCCGCATCTTCACGCAGACCTGGCCCTTGTCGAGGTCCTTGGGTCCGAGCTCGATGCGCATGGGCACGCCGCGGCGCTCCCAGTGATAGAACTTCGCGCCCGGTCGCAGGTCGCGATCGTCGATGCGGACCTCGATGAAGTCGCGGTAGCGGCTGCCCGGCTGCGAGATGTCGATCGCGCCGAGCGTCTTGGCGATGCGCCCGGCAGCCTCGAGCACGCGCGTGCGCTCCTCGGGGGTCTTGTAGATCGGGATGATGGCGGCGTGGATCGGCGCCATCTTGGGCGGCAGCACCAGGCCGGCGTCGTCGGAGTGGCTCATGACCAGACCGCCGATGAGCCGCGTGGACACGCCCCAGCTGGTCTGCCACACGTAGTCGAGGCCGCCCGACTCGGTCTGGAACTTCACGTCGAAGGCCTTGCCGAAGTTCTGCCCCAGATCGTGGCTGGTGCCGGCCTGCAGCGCCTTGGCGTCCTGCATGAACGCCTCGATGCAGTAGCTCTCCAGCGCGCCGGCGAACTTCTCGCTGCTGGTCTTGATGCCGCGGATGACCGGCATCGCCATCATCTGCTCGGCGAAGTCGCCGTAGACGTCGAGCATGCGCCGGACCTCGGCCTTGGCCTCGTCGTGGTTGGCGTGGGCGGTATGGCCCTCCTGCCACAGGAACTCGGTCGTGCGCAGGAACAACCGCGTGCGCAGCTCCCAGCGCATGACGTTGGCCCACTGGTTGACCAACAGCGGCAGGTCGCGCCAGCTCGAGATCCACTTGCCGAAGAAGTGGCCGATGATGGTCTCGCTGGTGGGCCGGATGACGTAGGGCTCTTCGAGCTTCTCACCACCGGCGTGCGTGACCACGGCGAGCTCGGGCGCGAAGCCCTCGACGTGCTCGGCTTCGCGGGTGATGAAGCTCTGCGGGATCAGCAGCGGGAAGTAGGCGTTCTCGTGGCCGGTGGCCTTGAAGCGGGCGTCGAGGTCGCGCTGGATCTTCTCCCAGATCGCGTAGCCGTACGGCTTGATGACCATGCAGCCCTTGACGACCTTCGCCGGCTCGGCGAGGTCGGCCTCACGGATGACGTCCTGGTACCACTGGGGATAGTCCTCCGCCCGCGGTGTGATCCTCTCGGCCTTGTCGTTCATGGTGGGGGCGCGAGCATGCCAAAGCCGCCTGCGGCGGTCGAGGGCGCGCGGCGCAGGGCGACGGCGAGCCGCCACGCCGCGACCGCGCCTGCCGCTGCGATCGCGGCCAGCAGCAGCAGCGGGCCGCTGTGACCGTGGCGAGCCAGGCGCAGCGCACCGGCGCCGAGCGTGTCGACCGGCAGCGACAGGAAACCGACCACGGGGTGCGCCTGCGGCAGCCAGTGCGAGCGCCGCAGATAGTTCATCTGTGGCGTGCCGGTGGTGGTCAGCTGCAGCATCCACTCGAAGATGCTGTGCAGCGACAGGTGCAGCGCCAGCAGCAGCGACGACGCCAACGTCACGACCAGCACCACGCGAGCGCGGCGCGAGCCGGCACCGCCGGGCTCGAACCACGTCGCCAGCGGCAGCAGCAACAGCGGGATGGTCGGCACGAGGTAGCGCGGGCCGATGGACCATCCGCCCCACCAGTCGCTGCGCAGGCCCACCAGCAGCCATCGCGTCAGTGCGATCGCCAGCGCACACCACATCGCCGCCGGCACGCGCCGCAGCATCACGCGCACGCGCGGCAGCGCGAGCAGCAGCGGCGGTGTGAACAGCAGCAGGCTGCGGCCGGGCCCGAACAACGTCGCGAGCAGGCCCTCACCGGGCGCGACCCAGTGGCTGTAGTGATCGTAGCGGCCGGTCTCGAACGCGTCGCCGTAGCGCCACCACTGGCCCCACAGCAGCAGCGCGAGCCCGGCGATCGCGGGCAGCAGCGCGGCGAGAAGGCCCGCGCGCACCGCCGGCTCGCGCACGCGCGACCCGAGCGGCAGCACCGCGTAGCCCAGCAAGCACGGCAGCGCCACCAGGTTGAGCACGTGCACGTGCACCGTGATCGCCGCGAACGTGCCCGCGCCCAGTGCCCAGCCGCGGCCAGACGCGCCGCTGGCGGTGGCGCGGTGGAACTCGGCGATGCACCACGCGCAGCCGACCAGCGTCACCGCCGACAGCGGCTCGGACAACAGCGTGCGGCTGTACGGCCACGCCAGCGTGCCGAAGGCGTGGACCAGCGCGACCGCCATCGCGGGACGCAGCGCGAAGCCCAGCGCGAGCAACCATCGCGCGAGCAGCCAGCCGCACAGCGGCGTGATCCACAGGTTGGTGGTGCTGACTGCGAGGCGCGTCCAGTCGGCCTCGGGCGAGCGGCGGTGCAGGAAGTAGTGATCCGATCGGATCGCGTGCCGCCAGGTCTCGGGCGCGTGTGCGGCCAGCCACACGCCCGCGCCGTAGCTCGGCAGCGCGACGATCGACAGCGCGTGTCCGAAGAAGCCGTAGCGCTTGCCGTCGCGTCCGGGGGCCCAGCCGAAGGTGCCGTCGGGCCGGCCCTCGAGCTCGCCGGTGCGCTTGGGGATGCCTTCGATGTCGAGCGCGCCGCGCTGCCACAGTGCGCGCGTCGTCTGGAAGACGATCTCGTCGTCGGGAAAGAGGATGCGCCCCGGCGCCGTCTGGGCGTAGACGGCGATGCAGAGCACGAAGTACGCGAGGGTGACCGCGCGCGGCAGCGCGGCCGGGCGCGCGGGCCGATCAGCCGCTCGTGCCACCGCTGGTCGACATGCACATCGACGTGTCGAAGGTGCAGGTCACCGGGTCGCACGACAGCGTGCCGCCGTTGAGGCCGAGGCTCATGCAGGTGAAGCCCTGCAGCTCGTCGCCATCGCACTGCTCACCGGGGCTCACCATGCCGTCGCCGCAACCCGCACCCATGGTGTCGGTGGTGGGGCCGCTGGTGCCGGCCGACGGATCGGTCGCCGCGGTGGTGTCCGCGGTGTCGCTCGCGCTGTTGCTCGACTGCGTCGTGCTCGACACCGACGCACCGCTGGTGCTGCTGGTCGAGTCGTCGCCCGTCGTGGTCGTGCCGGCCGTCATCGTGGCCGACGCGGTGGCGGTGAAACCAGGATCCTCGACGTCCTTGCCGCACGCGGCGACGAGGGCGAAACAAGCCAGGGCGATTGCGGTGCGCACCATGGCGCCCACTTTGCGGTCCGAGGCCGGCCGCGGTCAAGACCGCGGCGTGGGCGAGCGTGCGGCGCCCGCTCACGTTCCCGATCGCACGGCAGCGCGACTGCGCGATCACGGATCGGCACGTGCCCGCCCAAGCGCGGCCGCGACCGCCGGGCGCCACGGACGCGCCGATGCTCGGCCCGATCCGACGATGTTCCCCATCGTCGGCCTTGGTTCCCCGACCCCCGCAAAAGCGGCCCCTGTGACGAGCTTCGCAACCCTCCGTGGGCGGTTGGGCTATCCTGCAGCCCGTGCACGACGAGGTCGAGACGCCCATTGGCGACCGCGGCAACCCCGGCCGCCACGCGCGAGCCCGCGGTCGCGGCGGATCGATCCCGCGCGTGGTCGTGACTTCGGTGCTTGCGCTCGCGGTGTCCTTGCCGACATCCGTGCGCGCGGCCGAACCGGCGACCGCGGGGACGGCCGCGGCGACGCCGGCCGAGGGCGGACCCCCCGCCGCGGGCGACGCGGGCACTGCGACGACGGTCGACCTCACCGAGGTCAAGAACGTCTACAACGGCGGCAAGGCGAAGTACCAGACCAAGGACTACGACGGCGCGATCGCGGACTGGACCAAGGCGCTGGGCATGCTGCCCGAGACCGAGGGCAACCTCGAGGTCCGCAACGACCTCGTCTACAACATCGCGACCGCGCAGGAGAAGGCGTTCGACATCGATCAGAACGTCACGCGTCTGCGCAAGGCCAAGTCGCTGCTGCAGGACTTCCTCACCACCTACAAGCTGCTCAACGACCCCGACGAGCGCACGATCGCGGAGTTCAAGCGCGTCAACGAGCGCATCGCCCAGCTCGATGTGCGCATCGCCGAGGCGGAGAAGAAGCAGGCGCCGTCGCTGTACGGCGTCGAGAATGCCGAGAAGAAGCGTCGCGACGCCGCGATGGCGCAGGTGCTCCAGTCCGATCCGGTGCTGGCGAAGCAGTACCGCAGCGGTCGCAGCATGATCATCGGCGGCTCGATCTCGCTGGGCCTGGGCGGCCTGCTGTTGCTGGGCGCGCTCGCGTTCGTCGGCTCGGAGGAGGATCGCCCGCTGACGATCTCGCTCGCGGCCGTCGGTGCCGCGGCGGTGGTCGGCGGCTCGGTCCTGCTGGGCGTGGGTGTGCCGCGACGCCGTCAGGCCAAGGAGGCCGCGGCCGCGCGTGTGGTGTTCACTCCCACCCTCGTGCCCAGGACGGCCCGTGGGGCCGGTTTCGCGGGCGTCGGCTTCGTCGGGCGGTTCTGAGCCACGCCGGCGGCGGCCGTTTCCATTGATCGGATCGTGTGGCCGCCCGTACACTCGAACGCGGGGGTAGACCGTCTCGTCTTGGGGGCCGCGGATCCACGTGTCATCTCGGAGTCCGGCAGGGTGGGCAAGTACCAACTGCTGCGCCGGCTCGCGACCGGAGGCATGGCGGAGCTGTTCCTCGCGCGCGCCGCGGCGATGCACGGCTTCGAGAAGCTCGTGGTGCTCAAGCGGATCCTGCCGCAGCACGCCGAGAGCGACGACTTCATCAAGATGTTCCTGACCGAGGCGCGGCTCGCCGCGACCCTGCACCACCCCAACATCGTGCAGGTCTACGACATCGGTGAGGATCAGGGGCACCACTTCTTCACGATGGAGTGGGTGCAGGGCCAAGACCTGCGCAAGCTGGTCCGTGCCGCGCGCAAGACCGGCACTGCGATCCCGCTCGAGCACATCTTGCACGTCATCACCGGCGTCGCGGCGGGTCTCGACTACGCCCACGACAAGACCGGGCTCGATGGTCAAGCGCTGGGCGTCGTGCACCGCGACGTCTCGCCCTCGAACGTGCTGGTCACCTACGACGGCGCGGTGAAGCTGGTCGACTTCGGCATCGCCAAGGCGGCCGCGTTCCAGAGCAACACCGTCGCGGGCACGCTCAAGGGCAAGATCCCGTACATGTCGCCGGAGCAGTGCCGCGGCGAGCCGGTCGATCGGCGCAGCGACATCTTCTCGATCGGCACGCTGCTGTGGGAGCTGACCACGGGCACGCGGCTGTTCGCCGGCGACAACGAGATCGCGATCATCAATCGCGTGGCGCAGGGCGACGTGCCGCTGCCGTCGTCGGTGCGACCCGACTACCCGGCCGAGCTCGAGCGCATCGTGATGCGGGCGCTGCACGCCGATCCGCTGCAGCGCTACCAGCGTGCGGTCGACATGCAGATCGACCTCGAGGACTTCGCCCGCGAGGCGCGGCTGCCGGTGTCGTCGGCGCGCGTGGCCAAGTTCATGCGCGAGCTCTTCGCCGAGGAGATGCAGCAGACCGCGGCGCAGATCCAGGCCGAGCGCTTCGAGGCCGCCAACTCGGGGCAGGCCCCGATCGCGGTGGTGCCCGAGTCCCACAGCGAGGCGACCTCGGTCGACGGCATCGAGGCCAGCGAGGTCCCCAGCGAGTTGCGCCTGCGCACACCGACGCCGCGGGTCGAGTCGGCGGTCAGTCGCTCGACGCTGACGCAGAGCGAGGGACCCACGCGCGCGCTGGGCCCCGACGAGCTGCCGCCGCCATCGCGCGCGCGGTGGTGGATCGGCGCGGCCGCAGCCGTGGTCGCGGCCGTCGGTCTGGGCGGCGCCTATGCGTGGGCGACCTCGGGTGCCGCGGACGATCGCGCAGCGGCTGCCGGACCGCCGGTGGTGTTGCGCGCCGAGGTGCCGCCGGAGATCACCGCGCCCACGCCGACACCCGCGGCACCACCGGTCGTGCTCGTGCCCGCGCCGGTGCGCGTCGAGACGCCTGCGGGGCCCGCGGGTGATGCGACACCTCCGGTCGCACCGTCGCCGACGCTGGCCGCGGAGGACGAACCCGCAGTAGTCTTGGAGGGCGCGGACGCCGAGCGTCCCGGCGACAAGCCCAAGCAGGCCACGCCGGCCGGCAAGACCACGCGCAAGCCCCCCAAGCCGGCGGAGCCGAAGAAGCCGCCCGCCACCGAGCCGAAGAAGCCCAAGTGGGATCCCGACAGTCCAATGCCGCCGATGTGACGCCGCGACGCGTGCCCGCGCGCGCGCTGTCGTGGTTGCTCGCCACCGGGCTCGCGCTGGGGCCTGCCGCCGCGCAGGCGCTGCCGACCGATCCCGAGGCGAAGGCACACCTCGATCGCGGCAACGCGGCGTTCAGCAAGGGTGACTTCGACACCGCGGTCGAGGAGTACAAGAAGGGCTACGCCAAGCAGGACGATCCCGCGTTCTTGTACACGTGGGCGCAGGCCGAGCGAAAGCGCGGGCGCTGTGCCGCCGCGGTGAAGCTGTACAAGCGCTACATCGCGACCAACCCGCCGGAGATGTCGGCCGAGGCCGCGCGCGATGGCATCGTGAGCTGCGCCGAGGCGCTCGCGGCCGACGATCCGCTGCCGCCCGACGACGAGCCCACGCCGGGCGACACCAGCGACGAGCCCGACACCACCGAGAACCCGCCGCCGCCGGCCGACGAGCCGCCGCCGCCGGCTGCCAAGCCGCCGCGGCCGTGGAACCGCGATCCCGCGGGCATCGTGCTGCTCTCGCTGGGCGTCGCGGGCGTCGGTGCCGGCATCGGGTTGCTCGCGGGCTCGTGGTCGTGGCTCAAGGGTGCGGACAACTACGGCGAGTACGATCACCGCGCGACCAAGCTGCGCGGGTTCCAGATCGGCGGCGGCATCCTGCTGGCGGTCGGCATCGGTGCGATCGCCGGCGGTGCCGTACGGCTGGCGGTGCTCAAGAAGCGAGACAGCGCCCGCGCCGGTGGGACCTCCGCGATGCTGGGCCCGGGGTTGGTCGGGCTGCAGTTCACGCGGCGCTTCTGATCGCGTCGCCGCGCGGACGCACCAGCGGCCACGCCCACGCCCACAGGCCCAGCAGCGGCACCAGGCTCCACGCGCCCGGCAGACCCAGCACCAAGCCGAGGTTGCTGGCGAGCGCATCGGTGGCGGCGGCACGTTCGAGCACGCGGCCCAGCGCGAACTCCCACAACGGATTGCCGAACTGCGGCGCCTCCGGCATCGCCGCGGTGGCGAGCAGCATCTGCGCGACGCTGACGATCGCGAGCACCGCGAAGGCCGTGGGTACGCGCTCGCGCGCGGGCACCAGGCCGATCGCGAGCAGCCCCAGCGCCGGCACCACGTGACGCGGGCCGATCGCTGCGCCGCCGTCCCACATGTAATAGCCGGCGTTGAGCAGCAGCATGTACACGCCGCAGGCCGCCGCGGCAAAGGCCGCGTCGGTGCCCAGCCGCGCGCGCGGGCCGTCGCGCACCAGCAGGCCCCACACCGCGAGCAGCAGGATCGGCGAGAGGTAGAACAGGCCGCGGTAGCTCCCGAAGGTGATCGCCAGCAACACCGACGGGCGCGGCGCGCCGATGCCGTAGCGCACCTGCATGCCCGCGGCGAACTCGGGCAGCCACACCCAGTCGTAGCCGGTCGACAGCGGATGGCCGAAGGCCACGCCGTGATAGATCGCCAGCGCGATCGCCCACGGCAGCGCGCCCAGCCCCAGTGCGAGCGCGCGGCGCAGATCCTGGCGCTGCCACCACCACAGCGCCAAGCCGGCGGCGATCGGCGCGACGGTGTACTCGGTCGCGACCGCGAAACCCAGCGCGGTGCCGATGCCCGCGGCCAGCCCCGGCGACGCGCGGCCGCGCGGCGACAACACGATGCCCGCGAACCCGAGCATCACGAGCGCCGCGCACAGCTGGTGGCCGTACAGCGCGGTCGCGTACGGCAGCGCCGGGGTGCCCAGCGCCCACGCCAGCGCGCACGCGGTCGCGATCGCGACGTGACCGCGGGCCAGTCGCAGCGCGACCAGCCACGCCGCGAGCGCGCCGAGCACCGACACCAACCCGACGCTGCCGAGCCCCGCGAAGTACAGCCCGATGCGGTGGCTGCGGTTGTAGACCAGCCGATCGCCGGGCTGTCGCTCGGACACCGACGGGCTGCGGCCGGCTGCGAGGTCGCGCGGATCCTGCGGCACCACCGTCACCGCCGGCGGCGCGCCGCCGGCCAGCCGACGCAGCGTCGCGACCACGGCGTAGGGCACGACCGCTGCGAACGAGGTGCCGGGGGCCTTGTCGCAGTACCAGTGGCCGTCGCGGTAGCTCTTGTCGCCGGTGGTCTCGTGATCGGGATCGATCTGCGTGCTGCCGCGCTCGACCAGCGCGCGCGTGAGGGCGAAGCGCGAGTTCTGGTTCCACGCCGGCGCGGGCACGAAGTACGCGTAGGTCCCCAGCAGCACCAGCGCGAGCTTCCACGCCACCTGTCGCTGCTGCGACAAGGGTGCGATCAGCTCGCGCAGCCCGACGCGCGTGGCCGGCTCGGGCGTTGGGTCGGCGGGCTGGATCACGGTCGCGCCCGCGTGCTCGACTCAGCCCGCGCGCGCGCCCATGCGCGCCTGCACCAGCGTCGCCAAGGCCTCGCGCGAACGCTCGGCCGCCTGGGCCTCGGGCGCCTGCGCCAGCCGCTGCAGCATCTGATACGCGTCGTCGTAGCGCCGGGCGGGATCGCGATCGAGGTTGCGGCGCAGCACCTCGCCGAGCTTGGGCGACAGTCCCGGCACGCGGCGCGAGGGCTGGGTGATGTCGAAGCGTGCGACCGCGTCGCGGGTCGCGGCCGCGTCGGCGCCGGCGAGGCAACGCTGGCCCCGCAGCAGCTCCCACAGCATCACCGCCAGCGCGAACAGATCGGTCTTGGCGTCGGCGATGCCGTCGAGGCGCTCGGGCGCCCAGTAGGCGGGGTCGCCGGCGCTGCGGTCGTCGAACTCGGGCGCGAGCCAGCGGCTGCGCGCGGCCGAGAAATCCCACAGCACCACGTCGCCGCTGCGCGAGCACAGCACGTTGTGCGGCCCGAGGTCGCGATGGACCACGCCCAGCGACACGACCTCGTCGTTGTCCTCGACCTCGAGCTCGTGCATGTGCCGCACCGCGTCGACGATCTGCGCGAGCACGTAGACCGCGAGGTCACGGCCGAGCCCGCCGCCTGCGCCCTCGAAGCACAGCGACGCGAGGTCGATGCCGTCGACGCGGTCCATCACGATGTACGGCAGGCCGTCCTGCTCGCCGCTGGCGTGCACGGTCGGGATCGACGGATGGTTGAAGGAGCGCAGCAGGCGGCTCTCGTGCTCGAAGCGCGCGCGGCGGGCGTCGCCCTCGGCGCCGCGCCCGGGCTCGAGCAGCTTGACCACGTAGGTCGGCGCGCCCTCGTCGGGCTCGTCCTCGTGCTGCGCGACGAACGAGCGGCTGCTGCGGCTGTCCACACGCAGCGGCGCGACGAGGCGGTAGCGGCCGAGGTGTTGCAGCTGCATGCGGGCCAAAGCATGCAATGGCGGGCCGGGAGCTGTCCATGGCCGGGCCACGGACGCAACTGGGGGTAGGATGGGGGCCGTGGACGATCGCGATCCGGGGGCGCAGCCCTCCGCCGCAGCGCCCGACGCGGCTGCGCCCGACGAACCGCTCGTGATCCTCGGCGCGGGCCTCACGGGTCTGTCGACCGCGCTGCACCACCGCGGCGCCGCGATCGTGGTCGAACGCGAGCACCGGGTCGGCGGCAAGGCGGCCAGCGATCGCCGCGAGGGCTTCACCTTCGACATCACGGGTCACTGGCTGCATCTGCGGCAGGCGCGGACGCGATCGCTGGTGCACGACCTGTTCGCGCCGGGAGATCTCGTCGAGATCGAACGCCGCACCGGCGTGTACAGCCACGGCACGATGCTGCCGTACCCGTTCCAGGCCAACCTGTTCGGCCTGCCGCTGCCGGTGGTGCACGAGTGCCTGGTGGGCCTGTTCGAGGCCCACCGCCGCGGCGATCCGCTGCCCGAGCGCGCGTCGCTGCAGCAGTTCGCCGAGCATCGCTTCGGTGCCGGCATCGCGCGGCACTTCTTCGTGCCCTACAACACCAAGCTCTGGGGCGTCGCGCCCGATCGGCTCAGCAGCGCCTGGGTCACGCGCTACATCCCCGTGCCCGAGCCGGCGCAGATCCTCGCCGGCGCGATCGGAATGGTGCAGGAGGGCATCGGCTACAACGCGCGGTTCCTCTATCCCCGCGCGGGCGGCATCGATCACCTCGCGACCGCCATGGCCGCGCGCCTGGTCGCCCGCGATGCGAGCGCACTGCGGCTGGGGACCGAGGTCGGCGCGATCGACAGCGCGCGGCGGGTCGTCGAGTGTGGCGGCCGCGCGCAACGCTACCGGCGGCTGATCTCGACGCTGCCGCTGCCCGAGTTGATCGATCGCATCGTCGACGCGCCGCCCGAGGTCCGCGAGGCTCGTGCCGCGCTGCAGTGGATCCGCTGGCGCTACCTCAACGTCGCGACCCGCACGCCCACGCCGCGGCCCGAGCACTGGATCTACGTGCCCGAGCCGCAGCTGCCGTTCTTCCGCGTGGGCTCGTTCTCCAACGCCTCGCCGGCGATGGCGCCACCAGGCTGCGGCGCGCTCTACGTCGAGCTGACCGACCGCGAGCGCGCGCCCGACGAGCCCGCCATCGTCGCGGCCCTGGCCGCGATGGGCGCGATCACGAGCCCGGGCGACGTTCGGTTCGTGGAGCAGCGCGACATCGAGTATGCCTACGTGGTGTTCGACGACGCGCACGCCGGCGCGACCGCCACGATCCACGCGTGGCTCGCGACCCGCGGCATCCGCAGCTGCGGCCGCTACGGCGCGTGGGTCTACAGCGCCATGGAAGACGCACTGCTCGACGGGATGGAGGCGGCCGCCTGGGCCGAGGCATGAACGACGCACCCGAGATCTCGGTCGTGATCCCGGTCTACAACGAGGAGGCGATCCTCGAGTCCAGCGTGGTCGCGCTGCACGCAGCGCTGCGCGAACACGGCTGGCGCTTCGAGATCATCCTCGCGGAAAACGGCAGCAAGGACCGCACCGTGGAGATCGGCGATGCACTGCACGGCCGCTTCCCCGAGGTCACGCTCATGCGTCACCCCGAGCCCAACTACGGCGGCGCGTTGCGGCGCGGCATCGGGCGCGCGCGCGGTCGCTTCGTGATCTGCGAGGAGATCGATCTGTGCGACGTCGACTTCCACGCCCGCGCGCTGACGCTGCTGCGCGCCGGCGAGGCCGACATGGTCGTGGGCAGCAAGGCGATGCGCGGCGCCCACGACACGCGGCCGTGGCGACGGCGCGCGGCCACGCGGGTCTACAACGGCATGCTGCGCGTGACCGTGGGCTTCCGCGGCACCGACACGCACGGGCTCAAGGCGTTCGTGCGCACGACGCTGGTGCCGGTGGCGCAGGCGTGCGTGGTCGAGCACGACGTGTTCGCGAGCGAGCTGGTGGTGCGGGCCCATCGCGCGGGCCTGCGCGTGGTCGAGGTCCCGGTCGAGGTCGCGGAGAAGCGCGCGCCGTCGATCCGGCTGCTGCGGCGCGTGCCCAAGGTGCTGCGCCACGTCGCGCGCCTGATGGTCGCGATCCACGGTGGCGGCCGCCCCGAGCCGGCCCCGCCCGCGGAGCACCTCGACGATGCCTGAGCGGACGCTCGTCAGCGTCGATCTCGATGGCATCGGTTGCTACCACGCGATCCACGGCTTGCCGCCACCGCCGCCGCACAGCCGCGGCGTGGTGCTGCAGCGGTGTCTGCCGCGCTTCCTCGCGCTGTTCGAGGCGCTGGACGTCCGCGCGACCTTCTTCGTGATCGGCAGCGACGTCGAGCATGACACCGCCGGCGCCGCGATGCTGCGACGCGCGCTGGCCGGCGGCCACGAGCTCGGCAACCACAGCCACGCGCACGCCTACGATCTGGTGCGCTGGAGCGCGCAGGCGCAGGCCAGCGATCTCGCGCGCTGCGACGCGCTGCTGCGCGAGCTCGGTGCGCAGCCGCAGGGCTTTCGCGCGCCGGGCTACGTGCACGACACGCAGCTGCTGCGCGCGGCGGCGTCGCTGGGCTATCGCTACGACAGCTCGGCGCTGCCGTCGCCGTCGTATTGGTTGACCAAGGTCGCCGTGGTCGCGCTGCATGCCGCCGCCGGGCGGCGCTCGCAGTCGCTGGTGCGGGGGCTGGGCGCGTTCCTGGGCCCGCGCGAGGATCACCAGCGCGACGACGTGGCGCTGCGCGAGCTGCCGATCAGCGCGATGGGACCGCTGCGCCTGCCGCTGGTCGGGACGTTCCTGCTCGCGGGCCCGGCGTGGTCGCGTGCGATGGTCCGCGCGGCAGGACTGCGGGAGCCGCGGGCGCACCTCGAGCTGCACGGCATCGATCTGGCCGACGAACGCGACGACGGTCTGCACCCCGCGCTGGTGCGTCTGCAGCCCGAGCTGCGCACACCGCTGGCGCAGCGCACCGAGCGGCTCGCGAGTTTCCTGCGCGCGCGCGGTCCGTGCACGCGCCTGTGCGACGCGTGAGCGCGCCGCGGCTCAGGCCGGCGACTCGGCGCCGCGCACCCGCTTGCGCGCGCGCGTCATCGAGGTCTCTCGGCGCACCGCCATCGTCGCGAGGCGGTCGGCTTCTTCGTTGCCCTCGAGTCCGGCGTGGCCACGGATCTTGAGCAGCTCGATGCGCGGAAACTTGGTCAGCAGCTCCTTGATCTCCGCGATGAGCTCGAGGTTGGTCTTGGCCTTCCAGCCCTGCACCAGCACGCCCAGGCTCCAGCCGCTGTCGGTGTAGAGATGGATCTGCCGCGAGGCCTCGTCCTCGCGCAGGTGCTGCAGCCCGCGCAGGATTGCAGTCAGCTCGGCAATGTTGTTGGTGCCGCTGCCGATGTACTCCGACAGCTCGAAGATCTCGTCGGGGCGCTGCAGGAACACGCCGATGCCCGCGGGGCCGGGATTTCCAGAGCACGCACCATCGGTGTAGATGATGATCGCGTCGTCCTCGACGGGCGACGCCGGGGTCTCGCGCAACACCTGGTTGGCTCCAGTGGTTTCGCGCGCGCCACCGCCCATCTCTTCGTCGCTGACGAGTTCGCCGCCGATGTCGACGAGGTTGTCCGGGCTCGCGCGGTACGACTTCGCAGTACCGAGGCGATAGCGGAGCTCGACGCGCCCGCGGTGGACGATCGGCTTGCCGCTCGCCAGGACGCGGACGAAGACCGCTTGTCCCTTGAAGTCGAACTTCTTCCAGGGCATGGCAGACGAGAGGCTACCAGGCCACGCGCGGGCAGTGAGCGCTGGCGCCCGGGCGTTCTCGTGAGGCGCTGGCGCGTGCGGTCGGGGTGCGAGAGCGCCCGCGACGGTGCGGCACAGGGGGGCGCGCGCGGCCTCACGATCTCGTGATAGACCGGCCTGGACGGACTCGGATCACGGCGGTTGCACGGTTTTTCGCGGCGTTCCAATCGAGGAAACGCGCGGCCGACGGGCCGCTTTTCCAGTTGCACGGCCCACCCCCCTCGATTAGAACGGACCCCCATGAAGCGGACGTTCGTCACCACCACCCTCACGCTGGCCCTCCTGGGCGTCGCTGCCTGCAAGGGCGGCGGTGCCGACTCGGCCAAGCTCATCCCTGACGCCGCGACGATGGTCGGCGGCATCGACGTGAAGGCCCTCGTTGGATCGAAGGCCTACACGGACAACAAGGACAAGATCGAAAAGGGCGAGTTCAAGGAGTTCGTGGACGCGGCCACGGCCTGCAACCTCGGCACCGACAAGTGGAAGAGCATCGCCTTCGGTGCCGACCCGACCAAGAACCAGTTCGCGGCTGTCATCAGCGCGGACGGCATCGGCAAGGAGGACAACCTCACCTGCATCAACGGCAAGGTGAAGGAGAAGTCCGGCAAGGATGCGTTCAAGATCGAGGAGAAGGACGGCAAGAAGATGATGACGATGGACGACGGCGGCGTCGGCTACATCGTCAACGAGGGTTCGATCGTCGTGGCGACCAAGGACTGGGCCGGCCCGGTCAAGGAGCTCGTCGACGGCAAGGGCAAGTCGGTGTTCGACGGCGCGCTCAAGGACGTCATCGGCCGCGCCGACACCGGCAAGCACATCTGGTTCGCGGGCTCGCTGCCGGCGGAGATGCTCAAGGGCAGCCCGGCCGAGGGTGCCAAGGACGTCGCGGGTAGCCTCGATCTGTCCGGTGGCATCGCCATCGCGGCGTCGGTCGGCTTCGGCAGCGCGGACGAGGCGACCAAGAAGAAGGACGAGCTGCAGAAGCAGTTCGAGGGCGTCAAGGGCATGGCCGGCTCGATGGGCGTGCCCCAGGGCGTGGTCGACAGCGTGAAGATCGACGCCAGCGGCAACGCGGTGACCGTCGCGGCGAAGGCCTCGGACGACGATCTCAAGAAGATCAGCGAGAGCCTGCCCAAGATGTGAGTCGCGCCGAGCCGGCAGGGCCGCGGGGTTCGCCCCGCGCCGGTTCTGCAGCGCCCGACCGGCCCCGCCGGCGGGTCACGAAGAGCCCCCGCAAGGGGGCTTTTCATTGGTTGCGCCGTGGGCGATGCTCCGCCGCCCCGGCGTCGGTTCGCCGGGATCCTCCGATCCAACCCAGCCTCGACCCGCGCGGTCGAGCTCCCTCGTAGCTGCGGCCCAGCAGGCCGATGGCGGCGACGACCGAGGTCCCCATGAGCAAGTCCCCGCAACAGATCGTGACCGAGCGCTACGGCGACAAGACCAAGCTGATCGAGGCCGTCGTGGGCCTCATCGAAGCCGGCGCCGGCGAGTCCCCCGAGCAACACAAGCGACGTCTTCGCAACGTCTCCAACGCCAAGTTGTTGCACCTCGTCGCCGTCGGCGAGCGCGTGAAGCAGCTGGGCGGTCGCGATGCGATCGTGAAGCAGATCCTCGAGCTCAAGCGCCAGCCCAAGGATCACGAGTACGGCGACAAGCTGCGCCGGCTGTCGCTCGCGCGCATCGTCGATCTGCTGGGCAGCCTGCAGCGTGCGGCCAAGCGCGGCACGAAGGCGGCGCCGGCGGCGAAGCCTGCGGCCGGCGGCAAGAAGGCCGCGAAGGCTGCGCCGAAGGCCCAGACGAAGTCGCGCTGACGCGCGCGCGGCTTGGTACCCTCGCGCCGCGCCGGGGCCCACCTCGGGCCGGCGCGAGGTTGCCATGCACAAGCACGTTCGTTCCCACCTGCAGTGGACCGCGCTGCTCGCCTTGGCGAGCGCCTGCGGTGACGACGGGGCCTCGGCCACGTCGATGGGCTCCGACAGCGACAGCGCGACCGAGGGCAGCTCCTCGGGCGAGCCGGGCACGATCACCGTGGCCGACTCCTCGGGTTCGAGCTCCGCATCCGCGAGCGCATCGGCCACCGGCGACAGCAGCAGCAGCGGCAGCGACTCCGGCGGGCCCGCCTGCGGCAACGACGTGCGCGAGGGCGACGAGGTCTGCGACGGCAGCGACGTCGGCGACGCGACCTGCGAGTCCGAGGGCTTCGTCGGCGGCACGCTGGCGTGCAACGCCCAGTGCGACGGCTTCGACACCAGCGGCTGCACGTCCTGCGGCAACGGCATGATCGACGCGCGCGAGGACTGCGACGGCGACGATCTCGGCGACAACGCCTGCACCGACCTCGGCTTCGACGAGGGCACGCTCGCGTGCGACGCCAGCTGTGTGTTCGACACCAGCGCCTGTGTCGCCTACAGCTGCGGTGACGGGGCCATCAACGGTGAGACCGAGGAGTGCGACGGCACCGATCTGAACAAGGCCAGCTGCGACGCTGCGGGCTTCGGCGCCGGCGAGGTCAGCTGCACCGACCGCTGCGTGCTCGACTTCACCGCCTGCTGCGGCGACGGCAACGTCGGCGGCAGCGAGACCTGCGACGGCGACGACCTCGCGGGCAACAGCTGCGCGACGCAGGGCGACTTCGACGGCGGCGTGCTGGGCTGCAGCGAGGCCTGCGACGGCTTCGATGTCTCGGGCTGCACGCTGTGTGGCGACGGCGCCGCGCAGGGCAGCGAGCAGTGCGACGGCGACGACCTGCTGGGCAACGACTGCACCACCGTGCCCGGCGGCTTCGTCGGCGGCAGCCTGGCGTGCGCGCCCGACTGCGGCTTCGACACCTCCGGCTGCAACTTCTGTGGCAACGACATCGTCGACGCGGGCGAGCAGTGCGATGGCACCGCGCTCGACGGTGCGGACTGCCTCACGCTCGGACACACCGGTGGCGTGCTCGGCTGCGACGCCGCGTGCGGCTACGACGAGTCGCAGTGCACCGACTTCCCGCTGCCCGGCGTCGAGGCGGTGGCGATCACCGAGATCATGCGCGACCCCAGCTCGATCCCCGATCCCGGCGGCGAGTGGTTCGAGATCTACAACCCCAGCCTGACCGAGACCTACCAGCTGCGCGGCTGCCTGTTCCAGGACGATGGCGTCGACAACTTCGACATCACCAGCGACCTCGTGATCGGGCCCGGCGAGCTGCGGACCTTCGGCCGCAGCGACAACCCCGGCTTCGTGCCGGACTACGTCTACGACGGTCTCGCGCTGGGCAACTCCGCCGACGAGCTCGAGCTGTTCTGCGTCGGCAACAGCGTCGACCGCGTGGCCTACGACGACATGGACTTCCCCGACGTGTCGGGCGCGGCGATGCAGGTCGATCCGGTCGCGACCAACGCCGTCGACAACGACAACGGCAGCAACTGGTGCGCCGCGATGACGCCGTACTTCATGACCGACCTGGGCACGCCCGGGCTGGCCAACGACAGCTGCTCGCCGCCGACCTACGCCATCGACTACTGCAACCTGCAGTTTCCGACCAGCATCGACGACCTCGAGGGCGCCGGCGTCGACGTGTTCGGGCGGCTGTACATCGCGGGGCTCACGGACCAGTCCAACGTCAACGACCCCGCGGTCAACGTGGTCGCGGCGGTGGGCTACGGCCCCGACGGCACCGATCCCTCGCTCGACATGGGCTGGGTCTGGACCGCGGCCGCGCCCAACCCGGGTTGGGTCGGCATGGGCTTCCCCGACGCGAACAACGACGAGTACGTCGGCACGATGACGCTGCCGCTGCCGGGCGACTACGACTTCGCCTACCGCTTCAGCGGTGACGGCGGCCTGACGTTCACGTACTGCGACGGCACCGGCAGCACCGATGGCTATGCCGCGGCGGATGCCGGGCAGATGACCACCAGCCCGGCGGGCGATCCGACGGTGCTGTTCTTCAGCGAGTACTACGAGGGCACCAGCAACAACAAGGTGCTCGAGCTGTACAACCCCAGCGCGCAGTCGGTGAACCTGGCGGCGTGCCAGATCCGCACCTACGCCAACGGTGCGGTGGTGCCGGGTTCGTCGCTGCCGCTGGTCGGACTGGTGCTGCCTGGCGAGGTGTTCACGGTGTGCCACACCTCGCTGGCGGCGCAGCCGTTCTGCGATCAGCTGGCGAGCCTGGCGTTCAACGGCAACGACGCGCTCGAGCTGTACTGCGACATGACCACGGTCGACGTCATCGGCCAGCTCGGCTTCAATCCCGGCGCCGAGTGGGCCGGCGGCGGCACCGGTACGCTCGACGAGGACCTGCGCCGCAACTGCAACGTCACCGCCGGCGACACCAACGGCGCGGACGCCTTCGATCCGTCGCTGCAGTGGACCGGGCTGCCGATCATCGCGGCCAACCCCCAGCCCGAGAACATCGACGATCTGGGCGAGTGGAACTGCCCGTGAGCGCAGACCACGGCGGTGCGCGTGGTCGCGCACCGCCGGCCGCGGGGCATCAGGCCTTGCCGAGCAACTGACGCAGCACCGTCGCGAGCGGGGTCGTGCCCTGCACGCGGCGGTGGCCGCCCTCGAACGCGAGTCGGCCGTCGATCGCCGCCTGGGTCATCTCGCGGTACAGCTCCGCGACCTCGGTCGGCATGCCGAACCCCGTCAGCGTCGGCACCATCGCCTCGAGCGGTGCCTCGGCGACGGCGATGGGCTTGCCCACGATCGCCGAGACCGCGGCCGCCGCGTCGCTGGGGCTGTAGCGGCCGCCGCTGAGCTCGACCACCGAGGTCGCGCTCGCGCCCTCGACCAGCAGCTGCGCCGCGAGCTTGCCGATGTCGGCGGTGGCGATCATGTCCAGCGCCATGTTCGCGGGTGTGAAGCTCGGCATCACGCCCTGCTCGAGCATCGACAGCGAACCGCCGAGGTTCTCCATGAAGTACGCCGCGCGGATGAAGGTCGAGCGCGTCTGCGGGAGCGCGCGCAGCAGCCCCTCGAGGTAGTGCAGCCCCACGATCGGACCGGTGCCGGCGTCGCGCTCGGCCGCGATCGAGGACAGCAGCACCAGGTGGGGCAGCCCCGACTGCTTGGCCGCGGCCGCGATCGCGTCGGCGGTCTGACGCTGGTAGGTGCGGAACGACGGTGCGGCGAAGTTGGGCGGCACCAGCAGGTACGCCCCCTGGGCGCCCGTTAGCGCCTGCGCCAGCGCGCCGGCATCGCCGAGGTCGGCGACCGCGACCTCGGCTCCGCGCGCGGCGAAGCGGTCGCCCTTGCTGCGCTCGCGCACCACCACGCGCACGCGCTTGCCTTGGGCAAGCAATGCATCCGCGACGACCGCACCCGTGTGACCCGTGACTCCCGTGACGATGTAGCTCATCGAACGACTCTCCGTGGGTGGATTGTGGCGCGGCGCCTTCATCTGTACAGTGCATGTTCCTCATGGCTGACATGCACCGGGTGCACAAGCGGTCCGGCCGCGGCGCATCGCGTCCAGCGGCGGCGCGCAGCGGCAGCGGTCGCGCTCGCACGACGGCCGCGGTGGTCGCCGCCGCCGACACGAACCTCGCCGGCGTCGATCTCAACCTGCTGGTCGTGCTCGAGGCCCTGCTCGAGCACGGCAGCGTCACCGCGGCCGCGGTGCGGCTGGGCCTGTCGCAGTCGGCGACCAGCCACGCGCTGGCGCGGTTGCGGCAGACCCTGGGCGATCCGTTGTTGGTGCGCGCGCCCGGCGGGCTGGTCCCGACCGCGCGCGCGCGCGCGCTGGCGCCGGCGCTGCAGGACGCGCTCGCGATCCTGCGGCGCGTGGTCGCCGGGCCGCCGCGGTTCGAGCCCGGCACGGCGCAGCGACGCTTCGTGGTCGGCACCGCCGACTACGTCGAGTTGGTGCTGGTGCCGGAGCTGATGTCGCGGCTGGCGAGCTCCGCACCGGGCATCGACGTGTGGCTCAAGACCTACGAGGACGATCTCGGCGATGCGCTGGGTCGCGGCGACTTCGATCTCGCGATCGGGCCCGACCGACCCGGCAACGATCGCCCCGGCATCCGCACGCGGCCGCTGTTCGAAGAGCAGTTCGTCTGTGTGGTGCGCAAGGGGCATCCCGCGCTGGGGCGGCGCTGGACCGCGGAGAGCTTCGCGCGGCTGTCCCACGCCTTCATCGCGCCGCGCGGCAAGCCCGGCGGTGCGGTCGACGACGCGCTCGCGGCCATGGGCCTGTCGCGTCGCGTCGCGTTGGCGCTGCCGCACTTCATGGTCGCGCCGTTCGTGGTCGCGCAGACCGATCTCGTGCTCACGCTGCCGCAGCGGGTCGCGGCGACCCTGGTGCCGCACCTGCCGCTGGTGGTGGTGCCGCCGCCGCTGCCGGTACCGGGCTTTCGCATGCTGATGCTGTGGCACGAGCGGGTGCAGCACGAGCCCGCGCACGCGTGGCTGCGCGAGACCTTGATCGCGGTCGCGGCCGAGGTCGCGCCCGCGATCGGCGTGTCCCGCAGCCGCGCGGCGGCGGAGGTATCGCTGGCCGCGCGCACGCGGTAGCGTGAGCCCCGCGATGGCAAAGCCGTTTTCGACCTGGCAGGTCCACGACAACAAGCCGCTCGAGACGCTCGAGCCGAACCTGTGGCGCGTCGAGGGCGAGATCCCCGGCGCCAAGGGCACGCGCGTGATGACCGTCGCTCGTCGCAAGGACGGCGGCCTGGTCATCCACAACGCGATCGCGTTGGTCGAAGACGAGATGAAGCGGCTCGAGGGCTTCGGCGAGCCGCGGCTGCTGGTGGTGCCCAACGGCTTCCACCGGCTCGACGCGAGGATCTACAAGCAGCGCTATCCCCAGCTGAAGGTGGTGTGCCCGACCGGCGCACGCGGCCGCGTCGAGCAGGTCGTCGCGGTCGATCACGGCTACGACGACGCGCCGGCCGACGACGACGTGCGCCTGGCCCACTTCGACGGCACCAAGCAGCGCGAGGGGTGGATGCAGGTGCACTCGCCCGGGCGCACCACGGTCGTGGTCAACGACGCGATCAACAACCTGCCCAAGCTCGGCGGTGTGTTCGGTTTCCTGCTGGCGCCGACCGGCATCGCCTCGGTGCCGCGGCTGGCGAAGTGGCTCATCATCGCGGACAAGCCGGCGTTCCGCGCCTGCCTCGAGCGCATCGCGGCCGAGCCCGAGCTCGGCCGCATCATCGTCTCGCACGGCGCCGTGATCGATCGCGACGCGCCCGCGAAGCTGCGCGAGATCGCGGCCGCGTTGGGCTGACGCGCGTCAGCGCTTGACCACGATCGCGACCGAGGCGCTGTTGCCCGCGCCGTCGCGGGCCTTGAGCACCACGCGGTGCGAGCCCTTGCCGAGCTCGGCCGGCAGCGCGATCTCGAAGGCCTCGCTGCCGCTGTCGAACAGCCCGTCGGCGGGGCTGGCGGCGCGCAGCGGGCCGTTGTCGATCGCGAACGAGACGTCGTGGATGAAGCCGCTCGCGTCGGTCGCGACCGCCTTGATCACGTCGCCGCTGACGCTGGGCGTCGAGATCGCCGGACGCTGACGGTCGACCACGAAGGGCTCGCTGACCAGCTCGTCGGTGCGCGCGCGACGGGTGCCGTTGCTGGGCTCGTCGCTGGCGGTGACCTCGACCTCGTAGACGCCGTCGGGGACGCTCGAGGTGTCCCACTTGATCTCGCGCTTGGTCACCAGCTCGCCCTCGGGGTTGAGGCCGATCCACGCGTCGTCGCCGGCGCCCTCGGGGCGCACGCGCACGTCGTAGACCAGGTCGTCCTCGTCGCGGGCATCGACCTTCCACGAGATCGTGACCTTGGGATCGGTGTCGCCCTCGTCGATGCCCGGGCGCTCGACGTCGACGCGCGTGAGCAGCGGCGCGAGGTTCTCGGGCGCATAGAAGGCCTCGATCGCGCGCAGCTCCGATCCCGGGGCGGCGAGCACGACCTCGAGCTGCAGGTGGCGGCGGTGGGGCAGCGCGCCGAGGTTGCCGCGCCAGCCACCGGCCTCGCGCGTCAGCGGGACCTCGCGCCACGGGCTCCAGCGCTTGTCGGGCTCGTCCGACGGACCGCTGCGGGCGCGCAGCGCCAGCGTGCCGTGACCGCGCAGGCGCACGGTGCCGAAGCTCGCAGGCTGCGAGGTGTCGAGCACGTCGGTGACGTAGCGGGCGCGCTTGGCCGGCGCCGCGCCGAGCTCGTAGACCGCCGCGCCGTGGGCCGCGGCCGCGATGACCTCGCCCTTGGGTCCGCGGCACAGCGCGGTCGCCTGCCGTTCCTCGAGGTCGGCGACGGTCGCGACGTCGCGGGGGCCGCGGACGCGATAGACCTTGGCGTCGTCGGACGACGACACCAGCACCGTGCCGACGTCGTCGAGTGCGAGCGCAGCGGTGAAGTACTGCCGATCGCGCTCGAGCCACGTCTCCCACGGCGCCTCGAGCGTGCGCGACAGATCGCGGCTGGCCCCGAGCTCGACGTGCAGCACCTTGCCGGCGGCCTGCATCGATCGCTCGCCGTCGAGCGAACCCGCCGGCGGCTGGCCCACCAGGCTGGTGCGATCGAGCGTCTTGGTCAGCGCGTCGAGGCTCGACAGCTTGCGATCGGCGAACGTGTTGATCACCGCGACCAGGCCGGTGCGCGTCAACGCGAGCGCGCGGACCTCGTCGCCGGGGAAGTCGTACAGCAGCTCGCCGCCGAGATCGCCCGAGACGCGGTAGAGCTTGGCCTGCGGCGCCACGCCGACGACGACGTCCTTGCCCACGCTGGCGAGCGCGAGCACGTCCTTCTCCTCGGCGTCGAGCACGATCTTGGCGTCCTTGCCCGCGAGCGTCATCGACCACAGCTCGCCCTTGGGGCCGGTGCCGACGAGCAGCTTGCCGTCGTGGATCGCCAGCGCCCAGATCTGCTCCACGCCCTCGAGCGACGCGAACGGCGTGACCTTGCCCTTGCCGTCGACGCGCACGAGCTTGCCGCCGGGCACGGTCGCCGCGACGACGTCGCCGCCGGGCAGCTCGACCATCGCGCTGACGACGACGCCGTCGAGCTTGGCGACGGGCGCGATGACCAGCGCGGGCGGGATCTCGTCCTCGGGCTTGGCCTTGGACTTGGCGCCGTCGCCGTCCTTGCCGGTGGTCTCGGCCTTGCGGCTGGGCTTGGCGCGCTTGCCCGGGACCACGCGCTGGATCGTCGCCGCGTCGGCGGTGCCGACGAGCACGCCGGCCTTGGTCGACAGGCAGGTGAACGCGGTCGTGCCCGGCAGCTCGCCGCGCGCGGGCGTGAAGCCCACGGTGACGCGGCCCGAGCTCTCGAGCGCGGCACCCTCGGCGTCGCCCTTGTCGAATTCGGTGTGGCTGGAGATGTCCCAGGTGCGCGTGCCGCCGGCGCGCGCCGTCATCGGCAGTGCCGCCAGGGTGGTCGCGGCCAGGCACGCGCACAGGCGCAGGAGCGTTGCAGTGGGCTTGGAGTCGTCGGACATGGTCGGATGGGGCAGGGCAGCGGGGATCACCGGCTGGGTCGCGGCGAGTACACGTCGACGCGCACGGTGTGCAGGCCTTCGATGATGTGCTTGGTCGGCAGGACGCGTCGCGCCATCTGCTTGAAGCGCACGGCGTTCTGCGTCGAGCTCTGATCCGAGAGCGTCTCGAGCACGCTGTCGGGCAGCTCGTTGAGCAGCCCGTGCTTGGTCGAGAGGCCCTCGTGCTCGCGGTAGATCGACGCCACGATGGTGCGGCTGGGATAAAACGCCGCGATGGTGGTGATGAGGTCGTCGAGGTCGCCCGGCAGCGGGCGGTACGGCCGCACGTAGTCGCCACCGGCGATCTCGATCTGGATCTCCTCGCCCGCGGCGTCGTCGGGGATCCGCAGCGCGATGGTCTCGGTGCGCTCGTCGCCGCGCCAGCCCTTGAGCGTGAGCTCGAGCTCGACCACGTCGCCTGCGCGGACCTCGGAGTCGCGCAGCCGCACGCTCTCGAGCGTCTCGACCGGTGCGCCGTAGACCAGCTCGACGTCGTGCTCGACCTTGCGGATCGAGCCGACCTCGAAGGGATTGTCGAGCGTGGCCGAGAGCGCGGCGATGGAGCGGCTGCCCGCGAGCGCGCGGCCGAGCACGCCCTGCGGGAAGAACACCTCTTCGTCGAACTCGAGATCGCGCGGGCCCGCGGAGGTCTCGATCGAGACCTTGCTGTGCAGCTTGACCACGACCTCGGTCGCGTCGCGCGCGGCCTCGTCGACGCCCTCGGCCAGCACCACCGCCACCAGGTTGGGCGTGAGGTTCACGCCGACGGCGACCTCGTTGTCGTAGCTGCGCGGCGGCAGGTCGTGGTCGGGGCCCTGGATCACGGCCTTGACCGGGATCATCGGCGCACGCAGATCGGTGCGCAGCGCGATCGCGGGCTGACGGTCCTGGTACATCAGGCCCTGGATCGTCAGCGGCGACGACAGCTTCACCGAGCGCTCGACGCTGTTGAGGATGGTGTGCACGCGCGCGTCGGCGAAGGGCACGTTGGTGGGCCCGTCGTTGAACATCGAGTGACCGAACGCGAGCAGGCGATCGCCCTTGGGTCCGACCCACGTGATGGTGCCGTTGCCCGCGACCGAGCTGTCGCCGCGCACCAGCACGACCGACAGCGAGTCGCCGGGCTTCCACGCGCGCGGGCTCGCGGCCGCCGGCGCCTTCGCGGCACCGCTGCCGCCACCGCGCACCGGCACCAGACCGAAGCTGTCGACCAGCATGCGGGTCGCATCGGGGCCCAGGCCCGCGACCGACAACGGCACCGTCAGCTGCGTGAGGCCCTCGGCGGGATCGAGCTCCTGCGCGCGGCGTCGCGGTGGCAGCGGCTCGGCGCGCAGGCCCAGCATCGTGTCGGCCCACGCCTGTGCGCCGGTCCGCGTCGCGCCCTTGGGGTGCGGCAGCACGTCGGGGCGGTACGGCAGCGCGCCGACCTCGAGCATGTTCGCGATCGGCGTGAGCGCGCCGACGGCGTCCTTGTTGAAGCGCCAGCCGTACGACAGCGCGCCGACCAGCTTGCCCTCGATGTAGATGGGACTGCCCGACATGCCGCCGACGATGCCGCTGTGCTCGAGCCGCGGATCGCTCGAGCGGAACAGCACCGCGTCCTGGTGCGGCAGGTAGTTGTCGATGGTGTCGATGACCTCGATGTCGAAGCGGTCGGTCTCGGTGCCCGAGAACACCGTGACCGCGTAGCCCTTCATGCCGGGCTTGATCGCGGAGACCGGCATCGTGTCGCCGAGCGCCGCGGCCTCGCGACGGGCCTCGCGGGCCTCGCGACGGGCCTCTCTTCGCGTCGCGGCACCGTCGGGGCGGGCCTCGGCGCGGCCGCAGCCCGCCAGCGCCAGCGCCATCGCGATTCCCAGCAGCGCGCGTTCAGGTCTTGCCATAGCGTGTCAGCGCCTTCTTCATGGTCCCGACCAGGTCGTCGGCGGGGCTGTAGTAGTAGATCGTGCGGTTGCGCCGCTCGTTGACGAGCGAGGTGTCGGGGCGACCGCTCGCGGGGTCGACCACGATCACGCGCGGGACGTAGTTGCCGTCGGGGCCGAAGTCGGCGGCGCGCGGCACCGCGTCCTGGTCGATGTTGACCATCACGAAGCGATCCGAGAGCGCGACCAGCTCCTCGTCGGCGAACGCGGCCTTGAGGTCCTTGCACTTCGGACACCAGCTGGCGTGCACCACCAGCAGCATCGGATCGCCGGAGTCCTTCGCGGCCGCGAGGCCGGCGTCGAGCGACTGCCACGCGATGCCGTCCCCGAAGCCGTTCGACGGCGCGCTCGCGGTGCGACGCGGGCTGGTCTTGGCCGCGACCGGTGCCTCGCGCTCACGCGCACCGTGGGGCGGGTCGACGCAGGCGGACACGGTGAGCAGGCACGCGAGCCACCGCAGCGGGAGCGTGGGAACGACGCGGGAAGGGGCCGACACGGCGAGGGTGATCACGATATCACTTGGCTCGGCCCATGCCCGCAGCCGTGCGAACGCGCCGGTCCCGAGCAGGCGGCGGTCGGGGTCGCCCGGCGCCGCCGCCCGCGGCGGCCTCGCGCGCGGCGGTCGGGGACCCCGCGTCCACGCGCTTGCCCGACGCGATCGCAGGCACGCTGCTGGGTCGACGCAAGCGCTTCTTCGTCGACGTGCAGGCCGGCGCCGCACGGCTCGTCGCGCACTGTCCCAACACCGGCCGGCTGACCGGTTGCGCCACGGTCGGTGCCCGCGTGGTGCTCGCCCGCCGCGACGGGGCCCATCGCGCGCTGCGGTGGACCTGGATCTTGGTCCGCCACGGCCGCGCGTGGGTGGCGGTCGAGAGCGCCACGGCGCCGCGGCTGGTGCAGGCGGCGATCGCGGCCGGACGCGTGCCCGCGCTCGCCGGCTTCACGCAGGTCCACCGCGAGCTCGAGCTCCCGCGGGTCGATCGCCATGCGACGGTGCAGCACCGCTGCGACCTGACGCTCGCGCCCGGCGATCGCGAGGCCGCGCGCGCGCTGCTGCGACGACGAGCAGACGCGCCGCGCAGCGCGTGGATCGAGGTCAAGGCCACGACATGGCGCATCGATGCACCAGGGCCAGTGCGACGGTGGGCCTGCTTCCCCGACGCGCCGACCGAGCGCGGTGTCCGGCAGCTCGCGGCGTTGGTCGAGGTCGTGCGTCGCGGGCAGCGGGCCGCCGTCGTGTTCGCGGTGATGCGCGGCGACGTCGATGCCTTCGCGCTGGCGGACGTGATCGATCCGGCCTACGCCGCGGCGCTGCGTCGGGCGGTCGCTGCGGGCGTCGAGGTCTACGCGCTCGCGGCCCGGATCCGCGTTGGTCGCGGCCGCGACGGCAGCCCGCGTCCGCACATCGTGCTCGATCGTGTGCTGCCGGTGCAGCTGCAGCGCGGGCCGACGATCACCCCTTGAGCTCGGAGAGCTTGCGCTCGATCTCCGCGACCTGTGCCTGCGCCTGCGCGTAGTTCTCCTCGACGACCTTCTTGCGGCCTTCGAAGGTCTCGAGCGCGCGCACGGGATCGGGGCCCTTCTCGATGCGCTCGCGCGTGCCCGGCAGGCGGTCGTAGAAGGTCTTGCGATCCTCGAGCCGCTTCTGCGCCAACACCAGCTGCTTCTCGTACCACGCGATCTCTTCGGCCTTCGAGTTGAAGGTCGGCGGGCCCTCGTCCTTGGCCGGCTCCGACGGTGGCGCCATGCCGACCGCGGGCAGCCGCACCGCGGGGTTGATGCGGCCCGAGCCGCGCGCCTGGGTGGGTTCGTCGTAGCTGCGGGCCGCGACCCCGCCGCCGGCGCGCGTGCCTGCGGCACCGCCGGGCTCGCCCGCCGCGCGGCTGGCCGCGTTGCCCTTGCGCTTCTCGCCGTCCTCGGCACCCTTGCTGCGGGGCCACGCCGCGATGGCGACCACGACCGCGGCCAGCGCCACCGCGCCCACGACGATGGGCGTGTTCTTGCGACGCGCGGACTCGTCCGAGCTGGACTGCACAGGCACCGACGACTTCGATTCCATGACCCTGCCAGTATACCGCACCGAGCCCGAGGCCGCCGCGCCGACGTGGATCGACATCCCGCTGGTGGTCGACGCGTGCAGCGATGGTGCGCGGCTGGATCGGTTTCTCACCGCGAAGATCAGGCGGCTCTCGCGTACACGCATCCAGTCGATCATTGCCTCGGGCGCCGTGCGCTGCCCCGATCGCCCCGGGGAGTTGCTGCGGGCGGGCTCACGCGTACGCCTGGGACAGTTGCTGGTGTTACGCAGGCCCGCGCCGGCGGAGCCGCCCGCGCCGCTGCGGGCCGCGGTGCTGCATCGCGACGACGCGCTGCTCGTGCTCGACAAGCCCGCGGGCCTCACGGTGCACCCCAGCGCGCGCTACCACCGTCACACCCTGACCGCGGTCCTGCGCGCTGCGCTGGGCGCGGACCATGGCTGGGAGATGGCACACCGCCTCGATCGCGAGACCTCGGGCGTGATCGCGTTCGGACAGCGGGGCCGCAGCGCCAGCGCGCTCAAGCGCGCGTTCCAGCAGCGCGCGGTCGACAAGCGCTACCTCGCGCTCGTGCACGGCGAGCTGCGCGAGGCCGGCACCATCGACGTGCCGCTGGGGCCGGCGCTGGGCTCACGCGTGCGCATCAAGATGGGCCCGCGCGCGCTGGCCGATGGCGGCCTGCCCGCGCGCAGCGACGTGACGCCGCTGTGCCACGGCAGCTTCGAGGGCGCGCCGGTCACCTTGGTGCAGGTGCAGCCGCACACCGGCCGGCAACACCAGATCCGCGTCCACCTCGCGCACGTGGGGCACGCGGTGCTCGGCGACAAGCTCTACGGCATCGACGAGCAGGCGTTCCTCGACGTCGTCGATCACGGACGGCTGATGGACGCACTGGCGCAGGACCTCGGCGTCGCGCGCCAGGCCCTGCACGCGTGGCGCCTGCGGCTGCCGCACCCGCACACCGGCGACGAGGTCGAGTTCACGGCCCCGTGGCCGCCGGAGCTGGCGGCGTTGCTGCCGTTGCCGTCGGGTCTGGCTCCGGCGGCAGCTGCACGATCTCTCCCACCAGCACCTTGAGCTCGACGGTCTTGCCGTCTTGCACGTCGAGCTTGAGCTGCGCGACGTCGTGGCCGGGCGCGAGCACGATGCGGCGATCGGGCAGCACGATTTCTTCGACCCCGGGTTGTTCGCGCGCGAGGCCCAGCCGCGCGGGCCCCTCGGTCCAGACCATCCGCCGCGTGCGGGCCGACGGGTCGACGTCGGGCGAGAGCGTGTACGACGGCAGCTTGGGCGCGCGCGCCTGCGCCTCGGCGGTGCGTCGCGCGTCGACGATCCACCATGCGGTCGCGGCCACGCCGATGGCACCGACCGCGAGCAACGCCAGCCGCAGGCGTCGACCCGCGCGGTAGCCGTCGAGCCCGCCCGGTGGGGCACCGGCGGGCGGATCGCGGAGCAGCTCGTCGTCGCTGCCGCGCGTCGGTGCAGCGCGCCGCGGCGCCGCGCCGAGCTCGTCGCCGTCGCCGCGCGCGGGCGTGTCGCGTGGCTCAGACATCGCTGCCGCGGTTGGCCTCGTCGATGAGCCGCGCGCCTTCCATCAACAGATGCGTCGTGGTCGCCTGCACGGTGTCCTCCATGTCGACCTCCATCGCGTTGAAGGAGAACGCGCCCGCGCGCCACGTGAGCATCGTGTAGACCGACTGGCGTCCGTCGAGATCGGGCCGCGCATCGATGCGCGCCGAGACCACCTGGCCGGTGCGCAGGAAGATGCGGCCGACCGCGCCCGACTCGAGCTCCTTGAGCGTGATGACGCCGTCCTTGCGCTCCATCTCCATCATCACGAGCAGGCTCGACAGGCCCAGCTGCTCGAGCCGACCGCTCATCGCGGTGGTGCGACGCTGCGCCGGGAACGAGCCCGAGGGCGTGACGTGCGAGGGCTGCTCGACCACCGGCGGGCCCACGCGTGGGCTCGCGACCGGAGCGACGCTCGGCAGCGGTGCGGTCGGCGTGGCCGCGCCGGGGCCGACGTGCGGCACCGTCGTCGGCAGCGGCGTCGGTGGGATCGGTGCCGCGACCGGCGGTGCGGGTGCGGGCGCGGCCGGAGGCGGCGGATACGGATACGGCGCGGCCGCGGGCGGGTAGCCCGGCGGCGGTGCGGGATAGCCCGGCGGATACGGATACGGCGCACCCGCAGGGAAGCCGGGATACGGCGGATACGGCTGCGGCGGGTAGCCGGCAGGCTGCGGCGGATAGCCCGGTGGCGGCGGATACGGATACGGCGGCGGATACGGCGGCGGTGCCTCCGGTGCAGCGTCGCGACCGGGACCGGGCGGCGGCGTGGTCTCGCGCGGTGCTGCGGCTGCGGGCATGCCCGGCGCAGGCGTGGCCGTGCTGGGGAACGCGCCCGAGTTGGTCTGGTAGCTGCCCGCACCTTGGTTGTTGGCCAGCGCCGAGGCCACGCGCTTTTCGAGATCGGCGAAGCGAAACGGCTTGGCGAGGTAGTCGTCGGGCGAAAGTCCCAGCTCGCGCAGCCGTGCCTCGTCCTTGCCGAGCGCGGTGAGGAAGATGACCGGGATCGTCGCAAGCTGTGGGATCGCGCGCAGCTGTTGGACGAAGGTCCAGCCGTCCATCACCGGCATCATCACGTCGGAGATGATCACGTCGGGTCGGATCGCACGCGCGCGCTCGAGCGCCTGTCGGCCCTCGCGTGCGGTGTCGACGACGTAGCTCTTCTTCTCCAGGGTCGCGCTGACCATCCGGAGGATCCACGGATCGTCATCGACGACGAGGACGCGTGCGCCCACAGTTGGGCTAGCCTAGCAGTCCTGTTGTCCCGGCACCAAGGGGGCGATGGGGACACGTGGGCTCGGCGCGGCCGCCCAGCGGGCGCTTCGGGCCCGGGGCGCCGCGCGGCCGTCCCGCAGGCGGCCAGGCCCGTCGTGCGGCAGGGGCCGTGGACGGCTTGCAATTCAGTCGCGGCCGGCGATCGGTTCGGTCTCGTCGGGCCGGCGGGGCCACGGCAGCCGCGCCCACGAGTGGCGCAGCCAGCCGGGCCGCAGCTGGGCCCAGACCACGTTGGCGACCAGACCCAGCTTGTCGCGCGCCAGCGAGGCGGCGCCGCGAGCCTGGCGCATGCGATCGGCGACCGGGAAGTGCCACGCGTGGCGCGGCACGAAGCTGCCGCCCAGCGCGTGGCCGGCCGCGCGCAGGTACTCCGAGAGGAACACCGACGGTCGCCGCTCCGCGCACGACAGCAGCGACATCGATCGCCGGCGCGCGGTCGCGCCGCTGTGCCAGTAGTCGAACAGCGCGCGACGGATCGCGCGTGCGCCCTCGGTCTCGCCGCGGAACGCTTCGTAGATCGCGGTCGCGAGCGCCTGCCGCGTGGGCACGTAGCGATCGTGCTCGACGCAGTAGCGATGCAGCGACTCGTCGTCGAGCCACGGCTCGCCCATCGGCGCGTCGGCGCGTCGGCGTGCCTGCTCGCCCAGGGTCTCGGCGTCGCGCAGGCACATGGTCATGCCGCTGGCGGTGATCGGGTGCGAGCAACCCGCGGCGTCACCGACCAGCGCGAGCCCGGGCTGCACCGCCGGCGGTGCCGGCAGGTCGACCGTCGGCGCCATCTCGAGCGGGCCGCGACGCGCGACGATCGCGGCGGCGACCTGGCCCGACAGTGGCGCGGGGATGAACGGCACGAACGCGCGCAGCAGGTACTGCTTGATCGCCTCGCCCTTGACCGGCAGGTCCTTGGGCAGATCGAAGGTGACGCGCGTGACGATGCTGCCGTCGGCGCGCCGCAGGATCGGGTACGCGAGCACCGGACCCCACGCGCCGAGCATGACGTGGGCATGGCCCGGCACCGGCAGCGTCGCGTCGACGACCTCGACGCCGGCGGTGAAGCCGACGGTGTCGCGTCGATCGGCGATGCCGGCGAGCTTGCGCACCGTGCTGCCCTTGCCGTCGGCCGCGATCAGCACGTCGCACGCGACCTCGCAGGTGTGGCCCTCGCCGTCCTCGAACACCACGCCGCAGATGCGGCCGTCACCGTCGCGGCGCAGCTCGCAGGCCGCGAGGCCCTCGACCAGCTCGATGCGATCGTCGGCCAGCGCGCGCCGCATGGTCCGCACCAGCACCTTGTGGTGCACCGACAGGCCCTGCGGCACCTCGGTCGTGACGTCGGCGTAGGGCAGCTCGACCGGCGTCGCGTCGGCGTGCTCGAACACCGCGAAGCCGTCGACGTCGATGGCCCCGGCCGCACGCAGCGCGTCGCCGAAGCCCAGCGCATCGAGCACGGCCGCGCCGCGGGGATGGATCCACTCGCCCGAGAAGCGCGGGTGCACGCCGGGGTAGCGATCGACCACCAGGATGCGACGGCGCGCGGTGGTGTCCGCCCGCGTCAGCGCGCGGGCAACGGCGCAGCCGGCCAGGCCTGCGCCGACGATGACGACGTCGTAGTGGGCTCCCGTGGGTTTCATGCGCGCAGCTCCGTGACGGCCGACGCCGCGACGGCGTAGGCGCGAAGCGCAGCCACGCAGTGTCGCGCGGCCGCGGTCGGATCGACGGTGTCGGGCGACAGGCCGAAGCCGCCGCCGAAGGCTTGCAGACCGAGACCGGCGTCGGCCTGCTCGACCGCGCCCATGATGTGCCGCACCGCGCGCTGGGTCTGCACGCAGGTGTGGCCGAGCTCCACCAGGGCGCGCAGCGCCAGCGCCGTGTCGAGCAGCGAGCCGAAGCTGCCGTCGTCGCGCTGACGATTGCGGATGCGACGCTCCGTCTGCACCCGCAGATCGTCGGACTCGGGCAACAGCACCGCGGCCGCGCGCGCGATGGCGCAGCTGGTCGACAAGCCCGGGGGATCGCGGCGCGTCGCGGCCTGGCGCAGCCACGCGATGCCGCGGGCGACGCGATCGTCCTCGGCCCGCAACCCCACCGCACACAGTCGCGTGAGCGCATCGGCGGTGAGCTGCACGTGCGTGGCATCGCCATCGCGGCCGTAGGCCAGCAGATCGCCGTCGGTCCACGGCAGCCGCTGCATGAACACCTCGGTCTCGCCGCGCTCGAAGCGAGCGAACGCGCCGCTGCCCTCTTGCATCGCCAGCAGCACCGCGCTCGCACGGCGGGCGGCAGACCACGCCGCCGGTGCGCCGGCATCCTCGGGACGCAGCTGCGCGAGCGTCTCGAGCACGGCGAGCGTCGCCGCGAGATCGAGGTGCGCCCGTGCGCCGGGCTCGAGCGGCCAACCGCCGGCCGGCGCGTCGGCACGCGCCTGCCACGGCCCGCGATCGTGCAGCTGCTCGCGCACCAGCCACGCCGCATCGGTCGGCAGCAGGCCGGTGCCGAGCAGCCCCGCGCACACGCCCATCGGCGCGGCGAGCAGGCCCTGCGCCAGCGCGACCGTGCCGCCAGGCGTGAGCACGCGACCCCGGGCCGCGCGCAGGTACGCGAGGCCGCGGGCGATGCGGGGATCATCGGAGCGCGCGCCCATCACCCGCAGCGCCAGCAACGACAGCAGCGTCGGCCGGGCCGAGAACCACCCGCCGTGTTCCTGCTGCGCGCCGTCGATGAACGCCTGCGCGCGCTGCTGCGCCCAGCGGGGCAGCGGTCCGCGCGGCAGCTTGCGCGACAGCTTCACGGTGCGATCGAACGCCTGCAGCAGATCGCCCGCGAGGCCCGGTCGCGTCAGCCGCGGGGCCACCAGCGCTTCGTTGCCGCGGCGCAGCAGCAGCTCGGAGGCATCGGCGAGGTGCAGCCGCGCGGGCGCCCGCGCGATCAGCAGATACGGCGTGAGCACACCGCGGGCCCACGGCGAGAAGCGGGCCGGCGACAGCGGCATCGAGCCCGGCAGCAGGAACAGCTCCGCCGGGATCGCGGGCAGCCACGACCAGTCGATCTGGCCCGCCATCGCGAGCCACAGCCGCACCTCGAAGTTGGCGCGTTGGGCCCCGCCCAGCGCGTGCACCACCCGCACGGCCTTGACCATGGCCTCGGCGCTGCGGTCGTCGCCGGCGTCCGCGAGCGCCCAGTAGGCCAGCGCCGTGATCGACAGATCCGGGCGCCCGTGCACGTCGAGCCACGCGCCCGACTCGTGCTGGCTCTCGCGGATCCACGTCAGCAGACCCTCGCGCTCGGCGGGCAGCAGCGCATGCAGCAGGCGATCGGCCAGCAGCACCTCGGCGCTGGGTCCGACGTCGGGGACCTGCAGTGCCCACGGCGGTTCCTGCTCCGCACGATCGCGGCGCGAACCGGTCTCGGCCCGCTCGCGCACCCGCTCGCGCCACGGCTCGAGCCAGGCGTCGAGCCGCGCGAGCGTCTGATCGAGCGGGGCGCCGCGAACGACGGTGCCGTGGGTTCGCGAGGACGATGCGCGTGCAGAGGCGGGAGGAACGGCGGTGAGCATGGTGCGAAGGGCGAAGCTGCGCGACAACCGCAACGCGGGACGCTAGCACGACGGGGATCCGGGGACGCCGCAGGCGCCGGCCCAGCTGTGATCCCCGTCACAGCCTCGAAAACCGCCGCGAAGCCGGCTGCAGCGCTCGCTCTGGCGAGCTCGCGTCCCTCGCCGCGGGGCCCCGCCGCCGCCCTGCCACCCTGTGCGCAAGGCTCTGCGCACGAAAGCAGTCCGGCAAGTGGAGCGGGCGGCGCGAACCTGCCAGACTCGGGCCCACGATGAGCTCCGTCCGTCTCGCTGCCGCTGTGTTCGCCGCCGTCGTCGTCTCGGGTTGCACCGACGATCCGACGCCCCTCACCAACGGCTACATCAAGCTCAAGTTCGTGCGCGGTGAGTCGCAGGCCATGGACCCGTACGTCTCGACCGCGCGCGCGATCGTCTCGATGGACTACGAGACCTGCCTGCGCGACTACTACGACGCGAACCCCGACGCGCAGCAAGGCGGCCCCGATGGCGGCCTGGTGTTCGGCACGCACGACGACGGTGGCGAGGCGTGGAAGGATCGCCTGTGCGAGGACCTCGAGCGCTCGCAGGCCGACTGCTCGATCATCGACATCAACCAAGAGCTGTCGATGGGCACGCCGCACCTCACCGTCGAGTACGCGGTGCAGGGTCCGCTCGAGGGTCGCGTGCTGCTGTTCGGGCCGCTGCCGACCGCCGTCACCGCGGATTGCCAGGACCCCACGGTGCGCGTCTCGCCGCAGCTGCCCACCGGCTACAACGGCCAGGACGACCAGATCTGGATCGCCGAGAACATCTCGCCGATCTCCGCGCTCACCAACCAAGGTGGCGAGGTCGTGATCAAGGCCAAGACCAACTGAGCGGTGGATGAGACGCGCCGCGTCTCATCCACGACTGCGGGCAAGGAGCGAAGCGATGAGGGCAGGGGAGGCTCCGGCGGGCTCGGCCCGACGGAGGGGAAGGGCGGGCCGCCCTTCCCCATTGCTTGGTAGGCGTCGATGAGACGCGCCGCGTCTCGATCACGCCGCGCGATCGCGGGGCTGCTGCTGGCGACCCTGGCGGCGTGCGAGAAGCCGCCCGAGCCCACCGAGGCTGCAGCACCGCCCGCGGAGCCCAAGCTCATCGCGCCGGTGTGCAACGAGGTGCCGGCGCCGACCGGCGTGGTCGCGCAGTGGTCGGCGCCCGACGGCTGTCCGATGTGGCTCGCGCTGCAGGGCGAGCGCATGCAGCTGTCGAGCAGCTCGCTGCAGCCCACGCCCACCGCCACCGGCGAGCGCGCGACCTGTCGCGTGGCCGCGTGCGCGTTCGAGGGCGTGATGACGCCGCTGGGTCCGATGGTGGTGGTGACCGAGCCGGGCGCGCAGAGCGAGGTCCCCGTCGGCGTGCAGCTGGGCTTCGTCGTCGGGCTCGATGCGCTGGTGTTCGTCGATCTGTGGGCCGGCGGCGGTGCGGCGGTGGTCGAGGACTCGACCGCGCTGGGCCCCGGTCACGCGTTGGTGCCGTCGCAGTGCGGCACCAAGCTGGGCCTGCTCGCGCAGGCGCGCTTGCCCGCGGCGCAGGGCCAGGAGGTGCCGCGCGAGCTGCTCGCACGGCAGGGCACGGTCGAGCTGTCGCGCAAGCCGCTGACGATCGTGCCCGGGCCCGCGTCGGGTTGCGTGCCGTTGGCGTTGCCGTTGCCGTGACGCGGCGGCGGGTGGGCTCAGCTGGGCACGAAGCACGCGCCGATCGACTCCGAGCCCGGTGCCGGCGCTTCGAACAGCGTGTTGCAGGTCGAGGGCGCGTCGCAGCTGTCCGCGTCGATGTCGCAGACCGCGGTGCAGCAGCTGTCGCCACTGCACTCGGGCACGAGCGCACCGGGCAGACACACGTAGCCCTCGCCGCAGCCGGCGTCGTTCTTGGCGGTGCACGGCTCGGCCTGGCCGCCGACGTCGTCGAGCTGCGGGAAGCTGCACGCGAAGCGATCCTCGCTGCGACGACACGACAGCGGCGAGATGCACCCGCCTTCGAACGGCGAGCACTCCTGCGCGCAGAACTGGATCGCGTGCTGCGACTCGGCCAGGCACACGCCGTCGGCGCAGTCGTTCGAGCTCAGGCACAGCGGCACGCACACGCCGTCGGCGTCCTCGGGTCCGAGGCAGGCGTAGCCGCCGGGACAGCCGTCGACGCCGGTGCCCAGCGCGGGCGTGCAGCTGCCGAGCGGATCGAGATCGGCGGTGTCGGCCACGCAGGTGAAGCTGGGCTCGCCGGCCTGCAGCACGACGGTGCACTTCTCGCCGTCGCTGCAGCCGGTCTGCTGCACGGGATCGCAGTCGAGCATGGGCCCGCCGCCGCTCGAGTCGGCCTCGTTGGAGTCGTTGGCGTCGTTGCCGGTGGCGTCGACGTTGCTGCCGCCGCCGAACGAGGTCGAGCTGTCATCGCCCGCCGAACCCAGCGTGTCGTCGCCGCTCACGTCGAGGCGCTGACACGCACCGGACAGCAGCAACAGCGACGCGAGCGCGGTGGATCGGTGCAGTGAAGCCATGGCGTGCAGGCTAGCGCGGGACCGCGAGTGCGGCCAGCGACGCGGGATCAATGATCCCGGCGCGCCCGGCTTACACCGCGGCCGGCAGCGCCGTGGCGCAGGCCTCGACCAGCGCGGCGGTGGCCTGCGCCAGCGTGTGCAGATCCGCGTGTCGCCGCGTGCCCAGGCCCACGAGCTCCGGTCGCGCCATCGGCACCGCGAGGATCGCCGCGGCCAGCGTCGCGACCGACTCGGGCAGCGGGCCGGTGCGGCCGGCGGCGACGTGCTGCAGGTGATCGACGTACGAGCGACCCCACGGTGCCTCGGGTTCGGCCGCGATCGTGGCGTCGTCGTGGGCCCACGCCGCGAGCACGCCGTTGAGCGCCATGCCGCCCGCGCGCCGCGCATGCGCGACCACGGCGCGGCGCGGATCGGGCTCGGATGCGAGCCGTCGCTGCAGCGCGTCGAGCTCGGTGCGTGCAGCGTCGATCCACGCCTGCGGGGGCAGGCGCAGCAGCCAGTGCGCGGGTTCGGTCGCGGTCACCCTCGGCTCCGCGGCTCAGGTCCCGCTCGAGCCCGCGGTCGCACCCGAGCTGCTGCCCGAGCCGCTGCTGCCGGCGCCGCTGCTGCTGCTCGCGTCGGTGGTGGACGAGCTGCCGCTCGCGCTCGTGCCCGAGCTCGCGCCGCTGCCGTCGGAGCTCGCAGCACCGCTGCTGTCCGCACCCGGCGGCGAGAAGTCGCGCTTGCCGCCGACGTCGAAGTACACCGGCGGATCGCCCAGGCTCGTGGCGTTGTCGGGGCCCTGGTCCTCTTCGATGCACACCGCCGGCGCGGCGTTGAGATCACCGTGGGCGCACTCGGTCGTGATCGGCGAGCCGTTCTGCGCGCACACCAGGCCCGGGCGGCAGTCGCTCTTGCACACGCAGTTGTCGCCCACGCCCGAGCGGCAGGCGCAGCACAGCGCGCCGAGCAGCGCGAGCGCGACGGCGCGGGTGCGGGAGCTGCTCATGACAGCGGCACGTACTCGACCTTGACGACCTCGAGCTCGCGCGCGCCCTTGGGCAGCTGCAGCGTGACCTCGTCGCCCTTGGACTTGCCGATCAGCGCGCGCACGATCGGCGAGCGGATCGACAAGCGGCCGCGGTCGGCGTCGGCCTCGTCCTCGCCGACGATGGCGTAGACGGTCTGTTCGTCGGTATCGAGGTCCAGCACGGTCACGGTCGCGCCGAAGCCGATGCGGGTGCTCTTGATGGTCGCGGGGTCGATGACCTCGGCGTGGCCGATGCGGTGCTCGAGGAAGCGCATGCGGCCCTCGAGCGCGGCCTGGCGCTCCTTGGCCGCGTGGTACTCGGCGTTCTCGCGCAGATCCCCGTGTTCGCGCGCGGTCTCGATCTCGCGCACGTTCTCGGGGCGGTCGACCTCCTTGATGTGCTTGAGCTCGGCGCGCAGGCGCTCGAGGCCCGCTGGCGTGATGGGAACGCTGTCGTCCGCCATGGCGCGCGACGATAACAGTCGCCCGCGGCTGCCGCCAGCGGCGTGGGCGCGGCGTGGATCGCATCGGCCCGTGGGCCGGTCGGTCCATGGCGAGCACGCTGGGCGTCCTCATCCCGGTGCCCGGCCGAGCCGGTCGCGGGACCCTCACCGTCCGGTCGCATCGGCGACGAGCGCCCGCCAGCATCCGCGGACAGGTGCTCAGCGGTAGCCGTCGCGGACCGTCGGCGCGGTCTCCGGCGTGAAGCCGGGCCGACGGTGCAGCTCCTGCAGCGACCACACCGGCGGTCGTCGCTGGGCGCGGACCTTCGCGATGGCCTCGCCGGCCGCGAGCGCGCCCGAGATGGTGGTGAAGTACGGCACGCGCTGCACCAGCGCGGTGCGACGGATGGTGAAGCTCGCCGCGCGATCGGCCGCGGTCGACGAGGTGTTCACCACCAGTGCGATCTCGCCGTTGAGCAGCGCGTCGACGATGTGCGGCCGACCCTCGGTGGTCTTGTTCATGACCGTGCACGGCAGGCCCTCGGCCGCCAGCGCCGCCGCGGTGCCGCGCGTCGCGACCAGCTGCAGGCCCAGCTCGTGGAACTTGCGCGCCGCGAGCACGAGCTGGTCCTTGTCGTCGTCGGTGACGCTGAGGAACACGCGGCCCTCGGTCGGCAGCGGCGTGCCCTCGGCGACCCACGCCGAAGCGAACGCGCTGCCGAAGTCGGGCCCGATGCCCATGACCTCGCCGGTGCTGCGCATCTCGGGTCCGAGGATGACGTCGACGCCGGCGAACTTGCGGAACGGGAACACCGGGATCTTCACCGAGACGTGATCGGGCACCAGCTCACGGGCACCCAGCGCCGACAACGTCTCGCCCGCGGCCACGCGCGCGGCGATCTTCGCGAACGGGATGCCGGTGGCCTTGCACACGAACGGCACCGTCCGCGAACCGCGGGGATTGACCTCGAGCACGTAGAGCCGGCGGCCGCGCAGTGCGAACTGGACGTTCATGAGTCCGATGACGCCGAGCTCGCGGCCGAGCGTGCGCGTGACCTCGCGCAGCTCGTCGAGCACGGCCCGCGGCACGTTGACCGGCGGCAGCGAGCAGCTCGAGTCGCCCGAGTGCACGCCGGCCTCTTCGATGTGTTCCATGATGCCGGCGACGACGATGTCGGTGCCGTCGCCGACCGCGTCGACGTCGAACTCGGTCGCGTGCGGCAGGAACTCGTCGATCAGCACCGGGTGATCGGGCGAGGCCCGCACCGCGTGGCGCATGTAGTGATCGAGCGCAGCCGCCGAGCCGACGATCTCCATCGCGCGGCCGCCGAGCACGTAGCTCGGCCGCACCAGCACCGGATAGCCGATCTGCTGCGCGACCGCGAAGGCCTCCTCGGACGAGCGCGCCACGCCCCAGCGCGGGCACGCCACGCCGATGCGCTCGAGCAGCTGGCCGAAGCGCTCGCGATCCTCGGCGAGGTCGATGGCCTCGGCCGGCGTGCCCAGCAGGCGGTAGCCCGCGGCCTCGATGCTCTTGGCCAGCTTGAGCGGGGTCTGGCCGCCGAACTGCACCAACACGCCGGCGATGGTGCCGCTGCGGGCCTCGGCGTCGAGCACCTCGAGCACGTGCTCGCGCGTGAGCGGCTCGAAGTACAACCGGTCCGAGGTGTCGTAGTCGGTCGACACCGTCTCGGGGTTGCAGTTGACCATCACGGTCTCGTAGCCGGCCTCGCGCAGCGCGAACGCGGCGTGGCAGCAGCAGTAGTCGAACTCGATGCCCTGGCCGATGCGGTTGGGACCGCCGCCGAGGATCACGACCTTGCGACGGCCGCTGACCTCGGCCTCGTCCTCGTCCTCGTAGCTCGAGTACAGATACGGCGTGCCGGAGTCGAACTCGGCCGCGCAGGTGTCGATGCGCTTGTAGACCGGTCGCAGCTTGAGCTGGATCCGGCGCGTGCGCACGGCCTCCTCGGATACGCCGACCAGCTTGGCGATGCGGCGGTCGGACAGGCCGTTGCGCTTGGCCTGACGCAGCGCCGCCAGCGGCGGGACCTGACCGCGTGCGCCGCCGGCGAGCTCGGCCTCGTCGGCGATCATGCGCGCGATGTGGTGCAGAAACCACGTGTCGATGCGGCTGCGCTCGTGCACCAGCGCGATCGAGATGCCGCGGCGCAACGCCGCGCCGACGTGCCACAGCCGCCGCGGGTGCGGCCGGCCCAGCATCGCGACCAGCTCGTCGTCGGTGCAGTCGGGCTCGATGTCGAAGCCGTGGGTGTCCTGCTCCATCGAGCAGATGGCCTTGCCCAGCGACTCGCGGAAGGTGCGGCCGATGGCCATGACCTCGCCGACCGACTTCATCTGGATCGTCAGCGTGTCGTCGGCGCCGGGGAACTTCTCGAACGCGAAGCGCGGGATCTTGGTGACGACGTAGTCGATCGCGGGTTCGAAGCTGGCCGGCGTGACGCGCGTGATGTCGTTGACCAGCTCGTCGAGCGTGTAGCCGATGGCGAGCTTGGCCGCGAACTTGGCGATGGGAAAGCCGGTGGCCTTGGACGCCAGCGCGCTCGAGCGGCTGACGCGCGGGTTCATCTCGATGACGATCTCGCGGCCGGTCGCGGGGTCGACCGCGAACTGGATGTTGCAGCCGCCGGTGGTGACGCCGATCTTGCGCACGACCATGGCCGCGTGGTCGCGCATGCGCTGGTACTCCTTGTCGGTCAGCGTCTGCGCGGGCGCGATGGTGATGCTGTCACCGGTGTGCACGCCCATGGGATCGAGGTTCTCGATCGAGCAGATGACGACGAAGTTGTCCGCGCCGTCGCGCATGACCTCGAGCTCGTACTCCTTCCAGCCGAGCACGGATTCCTCGAGCAGGACCTCGCCGTCCATGCTCTCGTCGAGCGCGAACTGCACCCGCGACTCGAACTCCTCGCGGTTGTACGCCACCGCCGCGCCCGAGCCGCCCAGCGTGAACGAGGGCCGGATGATCACGGGGAAGCCGAGGTCCTCGAGGCACGCGCGCGCCTCCGACAGCGAGCGGCAGTAGTGCGAGCGCGGCACATCGAGGCCGATCTCGATCATCGCCTGCTTGAACTGCTCGCGGTCCTCCGCGCGCGCGATGACCTCGGGCGTGGCGCCGATCAGCTCGACGCCATGGCGCGCGAGGATGCCCTGACGCGCGGCTGCGATCGCGAGGTTGAGCGCGGTCTGTCCCCCGACCGTGGGCAGGATCGCCTGCGGCTGCTCGCGCGCGAGCACCTGCTCGAGCACCTCGGGCTGCAGCGGCGCGACGTAGGTGCGCGCCGCGATCTCCGGGTCGGTCATCACCGTCGCCGGATTCGAGTTGAGCAGCACGACCTCGTAGCCCTCCTGCACGAGGGCCTTGACCGCCTGCGTCCCCGAGTAGTCGAACTCGCAGGCTTGGCCGATCACGATCGGGCCCGAACCGAGCACCAGGATGCGCTTGATATCGTCGCGGCGAGGCACGGGCGGGGCGCAGCGTGCCCGAGTTGCGGGGGGGTGGAAAGGGGGGCGCGAGCGCGCCGCGCAGGCGCGACCGGGGGGCTCTCCGGCACGCCGGGGCGAGCGGCGCGCGGCCCGTGTGCGGCGACGGGCGCCGCAGGTTGGGCGCTGGGGCTGCTACGACCGCGCCGTGCGAGCGTCGTCACGCGCGCGCCGCAGCAGCAGCTGCAACCGCTCGATGTTCGCGACGATGGTGCGATCCTCCGGCGCGAGCCGCTGCGCGGCGAGGTAGATCCGCAGCGCCGCGTGGTGGTCCTTGCGCAGCATCGCGTCGAGCGCCTGCTCGAGCAGCGACGCGATCGACACCGGATCCGTGGCCGCGGGCAGCAGTGCGATCGCGGGCAGCTCGATGGTCACGCGCTGCTCGCTGCCCGGCGACAGCGGCCGCGAGTAGGGCGGGGCCTCGCGGTGCAGCAGCGACCACGCGCCGTCGTCGTCGTCGGGCTCCATCGTGAGCAGGGGCAACGGCGCGAACGGGTCGTCGCCGGCGAACGCGGGCGGGGCCGGAGGCGGCGGGACCGGTTCGAACGCCGTTCGCGGTGCCATCATCGTGGCAGCATGGCGGCGGCGGCCGACAGTGGGGCGCGCAACGGCTGCGGAGCTCGCGGCCCGAGCGCGGCGACGCTCGATGCGGCCCGCTGGCGAGCTGGCGTGGGGCGAGACGGGACCGCGCGTCGATCCGCTCACACCCGCGCGCGTCAGCGACGCACGATCTTGCCGGCCTTGAGCGCGTGCTCGTTCCCCAGGTGCGGCACGACCGCGCTCTGCCACTGCGCCACGTCCCAGCCCAACGTCGCGAGGCCTTCGAGGATGCGCGTCCGCAGACGCACCGAGTCCTCGGCGTCGTGCACCAGGCGCTCGACCAGCGGTGCCTTCGCGTCCTCGTCGCCGATGTCGACCAGCTGCTCGACGCAGAAGAAGCGGATGTTCTCCTCGGGGTCGCCGAGGTAGCGGATCAGGATCGGCACCACGCGCGCGTCGTCGATCTCCGCGACGTGCGTGAGCAGCTGCAGCTTGGTCTTGGGATCGCGCGCGTACTCGGGCGGATGGCGCTCGAGCATCGCGTCGAGCACCTCCCACTCCTGCGGTCCGTTGGCGACGTCCTCGAGGATGCGCAGCGCCCACGCGACGTTCTCGGCCTCGGTGCAGAACTGCCGCAGCGCCGGCAGGACCTTGTCGCCCTTGGCGGCGAGCTCGCGGTAGGCCCAGCCCTTCTCTTCTTCGTCCTCGATGCTCTTGGTCGAGACGATGGTGAAGCGCTTCATCAACCCGACCCAGGCCTCGACCGAGCCGTCGTCGAGCAGCTGCTGCATCGCGTGGTAGCGATCGGCGGACTGGGTGTACGGGTTGGTGATGACCTTGACGAACTTGTCGACGCGCGACTTGCCGCGCCCGCCCCCGCCGAAGAGATCCTTGAGACCCACGTCGCGGGGGAGATAGCACGGCCGGGCCGCGCGTCGGACCCCGGCGGCCCGGCGCGGCCGCGGGGCCGCCCAGAGGCGGCGCCGGCCAGCGAGGCGGCGGGGTCCTCGGCCGACGGCGCCGGGGCCCGCACCCCCCGCGCAAACCCCCGACGACCGGTGGCGCGACCCGCTCCGCGGTTCCACCCGTTCTGGTAGCGTGAAATCCTGGGAGGGGACCATGGAACGCACGCACACCCGCTGGGGCCTTTGTCTGTCGCTCGGTCTGTGCGCCGCCGCATGCGCAGATGGCGGTGCGCGTGGCGGCGACGGGGCCGAGGGTGAGTCCGGCGGTGTGCTCACGACGCCGGGCAGCGCCTCGGCGAGCGCGAGTGCGAGCGAGAGCGGTGGGCACGACGGCACCGCCGCGAGCGCGGATGGATCCGGCGACGCGTCCGCCGACGGTGGCGACGGCCACGCGCCGAAGTTCGACATCGCGTTCCCCGACTACAACGCCACCTGCGGCACCGGTGGCGGTGGCAAGGGCGGCGGCGCGGCGGACTTCTCGTACATCTGGGTCGCCAACAGCACCCAAGGCACGGTGTCGAAGATCAACACCGAGACGCTGATCGAAGAGGGCCGCTACGTCGTGCGCTCCGACAGCGCCGGCAGTCCCTCGCGCACCTCGGTCAACCTCAACGGCGACATGGCGGTCGCGAACCGCCTCAGCGGCGTGACCAAGATCCTCGCGCGCGCCGAGGACTGCGCCGGCGGCAACACCTCGACCGGTGGTGCAGACGTCAAGCCGTGGCCCGACGACTGCGTGGCGTGGTTCGTGCCGTTCAACTACGCCTCGCAGCGCCCGGTCGCGTGGACGCAGGGGCAGTTCAGCGAGTCGACCTGCCGCTACGAGAACACCAAGCTGTGGACCTCGGGCGCCAACGCGTCGATCGACGTGATCCTCATCGACGGCGAGACCGGCACGGTCGAGCAGACCATCCCGATCCCGGGCGTGGCGCCGAACTTCTACGGCATCTACGGCGCCGCGGTCGACAACGAGGGCAACTTCTGGGGCAGCCAGCTCAGCCAGGGCTACCTCGTGCGCGTCGACATCGACGACTTCTCGGTGCAGACGTGGCCGATGAACCAACCCGGCTACGGCATGACCGTCGACGGCGAGGGCCGGCCGTGGACCTGCGCCTCGGCGCTCGCGCGCTTCGATCCCGCCACCGAGACCTGGGCCGCGAACACCACGGCCAACGCCTCGGGCGGCGGCTGCATGGTCGACGCCAACGGCATCCTGTGGGTCGGCGGCTACGACCAGAACTTCACCGGCACCAACCTCGTGGGCATCGACGTCGAGACGCTGGCGGTGCAGCAGACCATCCCGATCCCGCAGTACGCCAAGGGCATCAGCATCGACTTCCAGGGCAACGTCTGGGCGGTGTCGTACGCGGCCGAGGCCTATCGCGTCGATCCCGTCACGCAGCAGATCGACACCTTCGTCGGCCTGGTCGGGCCGTACACGTACAGCGACATGACCGGCTTCGCGCTCAGCGCGGCCGGTGGCCCCGCGGGCTGATCGGGCTCACATCCCGGAGCTGCCGCCGCCCGAGCTGCCGCCGCCCGAGCTGCCGCCGCTCGAGCTGCCGCCAGTCGAGCTGCCGCCGCTGCTCGACGCGTCGGTGGTCGAGCCGTCGCTGCTGCTGCTGCCCTCCGAGCTCGAGCCCGCAGTCGTCGTGGTGCTCGTGCTCGCGTCGGTCGTGCTCGTGCCCGAGCCCGACGAGCTGCCCGCGGTGGTGCTGTCGGTGGTGGACGCGGTGGTGGTCGCGGTCGTCGTCTCGGTGCCGGCTCCACCGAGCTTGCACTCGCCCAGGTGCGCCGCCACGTCGGAGCCATCGGCGTGACAACAACCGTCGAGCTCGCAGCTGTAGCCCGCGGGGCACGCCGGCTCGCTCGCCGGATCGCAGCTGAACATCACCGCTGCCGCGGGCGCGTCGAAGCAGGCTCCGAGCGCACCCAAGAATAGAGCGCCGATCCACCGTCGCATCAGAACCTCACCGCCAGCGAGCCACCGCGCAGATCGAAGCGGTGGGCCTGCTTGCCCTTGGCCGCACGGACCGCGCGCGCGCGTCCGACCGCCGTGATCGTGATGCCCGCGACGATCGCCGAGGCGCCGATGATCGCGAGCGCGAGCGCGCCGCCGGCCTGCGCGCGTCCCTTCTGCAGCGTGTCCTCGTACTCGCGCTGCACGTCGGCGTAGCGCGGTTGTTCGCCGGTCTCGAGGTCGTAGCGCACCGACAGTCGCAGCGCGCGATCCTCTTGGCGCTCCGCCAGGCCCGCGAGCACGCCCGCGAGCGTACCGACCGCGACGCCGCCGAAGAGCACCCACCAGCCGGTGGCCTCCATGCGCGTCATCGCCTGCGGCAGCGCCTCGTCGTCCTCGTCGTCCTTCGCCGCGGGCTCTGGCGTCGGCACGGCGGGCTTGCGCGGGCTCGGCGAGCGCTTCGCGGCCGCGGGGGTCGGCTCGGGCGATGCGCTCGCGTCGTCGCTCGCATCGCGCCCGGTCGTGGCGTCGGGGCTCGCGGCGTCGGGGCTCGCGTCGTCGGGGCTCGCGTCCGCGGGTGCGGTCGCGGTGCTCGTCGGCTCGGGGCTCGGTGCGGTCGCGTCCGGCGCGGCCGCGTCGTCGACCACCGCGGGCGCGTGCATCGCTGCAGCGGCGTGCGGCGTCGATGCGAGGCCGAGCGCAAGCGCACAGGGTGCTGCGAGCGAGCGCTGCAGCGCGGTGCGAAGTGGCGAGCGGGTCGCGCGGAGCATGGCGTGCGCACTGTACACGAGGTCGCGCCGTCGCCAAAGCGGTCGCGTGCGTGCGCCGACGACGGTGGTGGCACCGCGGTCGCCTCGCCGCGATCGCGACGCCGCGGCGTTTGACAGGGGCGCCAAACCGGCCATGCTCTGCGTCGCCCGGGGGGCAAACGCGTGGTCGCCGAAGGTCTATCCAGCACTGCGGAACTGCTCGCGGAGTTCCGCGCGGGGCGCCCGATCATCGTCGTCGACGACGAGGCCCGCGAGAACGAGGGCGACATCATCATCGCGGCCCAGCACGCCAGCGAGCAGAACATCGCGTTCACGATCCGTCACACCGGTGGCGTGATCTGCCTGGCGATGGACAACGTGCTCGCCGATCACCTCGATCTGCCGCCGATGGTGCAGCACAACTCCGCCAAGCGCGGCACCGCGTACACCGTGTCGATCGAGGCCGCCGAGGGCATCGACACCGGCATCTCCGCCCGCGATCGCGCGCTGACCATCCGCACGACCGTGAAGCCGGGCGTGACCGCGCGCGACCTGGTGCGGCCCGGGCACGTGTTCCCGCTGCGCGCCCGCGAGGGCGGCGTGCTGCGCCGCGCCGGCCACACCGAGGCCGCGGTGGATCTCGCGCGGCTGGCCGGGCTGCCGCCCGCCGCCGCGGTCAGCGAGCTGATGCACGACGACGGCACGATGATGCGGCTGCCGGCGATCCTCGAGTTCGCGCGGCAGCACGGCCTGCGCGTGGGCACCATCGCCGATCTCATCGCGTACCGCCTGCAGCACGATCGCTTCGTCCGTCACGTCGCGTCGGCGCGCCTGCCCACCGACCACGGCGTCTTCATGCTGCACGGCTTCAAGGACGAGCTCGGCAACAACGAGCACGTCGCGCTGACCATGGGCACCATCGACGACGGCGCGCCGGTGCTCGTGCGCATGCACTCCGAGTGCCTCACCGGCGACGCGTTGCACTCGTTGCGCTGCGACTGCGGCGCCCAGCGCGACGCCGCGATCGCGGCCATCGCCGCCGAGGGCCGCGGTGTGCTGGTGTACCTGCGGCAGGAGGGCCGCGGCATCGGCCTGCTCAACAAGATCCGCGCCTACGCGCTGCAGGACGAGGACGCGCAGACCGACACGGTCGAGGCCAACCTGCGGCTGTCGTTCCCCGCCGATCTGCGCGACTACGGCATCGGTGCGCAGATGCTGCACCACCTCGGCGTGCGACGCCTGCGGCTGCTGACCAACAACCCGCGCAAGATCGCGGGCCTGTCGGGCTACGCGATGGAGGTGGTCGAGCGCGTGCCGCTGCACGCGGGCAAGAACCCGCACAACGAGCGCTACCTCGCCACCAAGGTCGCGAAGCTCGGCCACATCGGGGAGTGATCCGCGTCGCTGGGGCTCGGCGCCGCGCTGTAAGGCCCGCGGGCGCGCGCGGTTGTGACCCCACGTGCGGTCGACGTCGTTGGCGCTTTCGCTCGCAGTCGTCGCGTGCGGGCGCACCGAGATGGCGGCATGGGCGGACGAGGGCCGTGAGGGCGACGCCGACGCCGCGGTCGAGCGGCGGCGCTGCGAAGCGATCGACCTGCTGTTCGTGGTCGACGGCAGTCGCAGCATGTTCGACCACCAGCGCACGCTCGCGCGCGACCACGAGGTGCTGGTCGCCGGCCTGCCCGACAGCATCCAGCAGCTGCGGAGCCTGCACGTGGGGGTGATCGCGAGCGGGCCCTACTCCTGGAACAACGCCTACTGCCGCGAGGCGGGTGGGCTCGTGGTCGAGACCGGCGGCGCGCGCTCGAGCCGGCGCGCCTGCGGGCCGTGGCCGCACCATGGTGCGCTCGACAACTTCGTGCACGGCTCCGATCCCGAGGCACTCGGTTGTGCGATGCGCATCGGCACCGAGGGGCCCGGCGCGGACGCTGCCGCGACCGCTGCCGTTGCGGCGATCACTGCGCCGCTGACGTCCGTGGGTCAGTGTAACGAGGGCTTCGCGCGGGCCGAGGCGCTGCAGGTGCTGGTGTTCGTCACCGACGGCGACATCGCGACGGATCCGTTGTCCGCGTACATTGCCCTGGCCGAGGCCAAGCACGACGACGATCGGAACCTCGTGGTCGTGACGCTGTCGGCCGCGCGCACCGGCGAGTGCGAGCACGCGCGCGCCGCGGTGCGGCTACGCGAGCTCACCGACGTCTTCGGTTACGCAGTCGGGGGCTCGGTGTGCGCGCCGAGCTACGACGCGACCTTCGAGCGCGCGCTCGAGGCGATCGCATTGGCGTGCGGCGTTCCGTGAGCCCCCGGCGCCGGGCTCGCCCGCGGGCTCACGCGAGGCGTGGGCCGCAGGCCCCAACGCTGGGCATCGATGGCTGCCGCCGCCGCCGGCCCGATCTGCCGCCGCTCGGGGCGACCCTCGTCGCCCCGGTTCCGGCCCGCTGCGCAGCGGCGTAGACTTTGGGCAGGCGGTGCTCGGCCGCGGAGGTGTGTATGTCGAGGACGAGGCGCAATGCGATCGCAATCCTGGCGCTGGTCGGCTGCGGGCAGTCCACCGCCACGCCCGAGCAGACCGGCACGACCACGCTGACCGGCACCGCGACGCTGCCCGTCGACACCAGCGGCGACGGCACCAGTGCCGGACCCGGCACCGGCCCCGGCACCGGCGACGGCTCCGCGGACTCGGTCGCGGACGAGGGCCACACCAAGTTCGACCTCGGCCCCAGCAGCGGCGAGTGCCTCGACCAGCCCGCCGGCATCTACTGCAAGGACACCACCGCGATCGAGTGCGACGGCACCGGCAATGCCATCGACGTGATGAACTGCCTGCCGGATCTGTGCATCGACGGCGAGGGCTGCGTCGCGTGCCTCCCGGGCGAGTACGCGTGCAAGGGCCCGCACGTGATGTCGTGCAACACCAACGGCCCCGCGCCGACGTGGCAGATCGACAGCACCTGCGATCCCGCGTCGCAGCAGGTCTGCGACGCCGCGTTGGGCATGTGCGTGCCGCTGGCGCCCATCGGCGACATCACGCCGACCGGCGAGTACTACCAGTACTCGTCGCTCGACGTCACCTCGCAGGGCTTCTCGCAGGTCAGCGACGTCGACAGCTACGGCAACCGCATCTACTTCGTCGCGATGATGAACTTCAGTCAGCTGACCGTCGGCGTCTACGACGTCACGCTCGACGACTCCGACAACGACGGCGTGCTCGAGCCCAACCAGCACCCCGACTACCCCGACGCGCAGGGGCCGATCGAGGAGCGCATCTTCACCTTCGTGGAGTCGTTCCCGCTGACCAACCCCGGCGCGTTCCCCAACATCATGGAGACCTACGCGACCGCGACGTCGCTGGTGTACTCGGGGCCCAACAACGTCAGCGAGTACGATCTCGCGACCGGCACGGTCAGCCAAGTCGCACCGATGCCGACGTGGATCGGCTCGACGCTGTATCCGTGGATCGCGTTTCTGGGCTACGACGAGATCAACGACGTGTGGTACTCGGGCAACGAGGCCGCGCGGCGCGTGTTCCAGTACGACGCCGACACCCAGACCTGGGGCTACGCCTTCGAGTTCCCGGTGCTGGCCGGCGATCACATGGACGGCATGGAGGTCGTGGTCGACCAGACCACCGCCACGCCGTACGTGTACGTCTCGGACATGACCAGCAACTTCATCGGTCAGTACCGCTTCGATCGCGAGCAGGGGTGGATCCAGGAGAACCTCTTCAGCTACGTCGAGAACACCGGCGCCCCGGTCGAGGGCTTCGGCTTCGGCGCGCTGAACCACTTCTGGGTCGGCTCGCTGGGTCAGACCTTCTACGAGCTCGGCGGCGGCGACCTCACGCAGTACATCGACCCGGCCGGCTGAGCGCTGCGGTCACGGGCACGGCGACAGCGTCACCGTGCCGTCGGGGCTGCGCGCGATCACGCCGGCCTCGGTCGCGACCACGAGCGTGTGATCGGCGGTGACCGCCAGCGCCCGCGGAACCGCGGGCAGCTCGAAGAGGTGTCGCAGCGCGGGCGTGCCGTCGGCGCGCAGGTCGAGCGCGAGCACGCGGGCTCGTCCGGCGCCGAGGTGGTCCTCGCCGGTGAGCACGACGAGGCCGACGCCGTCGTCGAGGATCGCGCGCACCGGCTCGTCCGTGAGTCGGCGCGGCCGCTCCGCGCCGGGTGCCAGCACGAACAGGCCGCCGTCGAATTCGCCACGGTCGATCCCGAACAACCACGACTCACCCAGCCGCGCCGCGGCGGTCGCGGCCGCACGCAGGTCCACGAGCTCGTCGTCGAGCACCACGAAGGCGGTCGGCAACGCGTCGCGCTCGCGTGGCGGCAACGGCAGGGGCTCGAGCGCGAGCGGCTCGCCGCGGTGTTCGACCGTCGCCGGCACGACCTCGCAGCGGCCCACGCCGTGCTGGCCGGCGCGGGCGAGCGCGGTGACCTCCTCGAGACTGCGCACCGCGGCGGTGCGCACGACGAGCGACCAGTGGGATTGCGCGAGTGTGTCGAGCACCGCGCCGTCACCGTCCGCGCCGCGTTCGCGCAGCATCGCGATCACGCGCAGCTGCACCCGCCACGACGGCCAGCTGGCCACCGCTTGCAGCGCGCGCGGGTCGGGCATGCGGCGCAGCGGATCGGCGAATGCCATCTGCGGCAGCTCGCACGCCAGCGCCGCGGTGAGCCGCGGCGTGGCCTCGGGGACCTGCGCCAGCGCCCCGAGCAGCGGCGTCGAGAGCTCCGCGGGCGTGTGCAGGGCGATCGCCGCGTCGAGCACCGCCTCGGGTTGTGCAGCTTCGATGCGGTCGATCGCGGCGCGAATGCCACGGACCTCCGCGAGCGTGGGCGCGATCGGAGTGCCGAACTCCAGGCCCCGGACCCGCTCGCGCTGCGCCTGGGCCAGCCACGTCAGCGCCTCGAAGTCGTGCGGCCAGCGGCCGTGCCGTGACAGCTCCAGCCAGGCGTCGAACGTGAGCCCCTCCCATCGTCGCGATTGCCACCCGTCGTCACCGTCGCCCGCGTTCGACGCGGGCGCGCAGGCGCCATCGGGCAGCGGCCACTGCCGCTGCGCGACGGGCACCGCGGTGTCGTGCGGCGCGCAGGCGCAGGCGAGCAGCAGTCCCAACAGCCCCGCGCGTGGCGTCACCACGCCCGCATCGACATACCCGGGCCGCAGAAGTTCCCGCGGCCGGCCCCGCGTCGCGACGCCGTCACTCCGCCAGTGCGGCCGAGATGACCTTGCCCTTGAGGATCTCGTAGTCGAGCGTCGCGTCGGGCAGCCCCAGCGCCGCGCCCAGCGTCTTGGCCACCGAGGGCAGGCCGTCCTCGTAGCTGATGTCGCCGCTGTCGCTGCCCATGCCGGTCATGCTGTCGATGGGCTTGGCCTCGTAGTCGTCGGCCGCAGCCTTGGGTCCGCCGATGACGCTGCCCATCACGTGGCGGCCCATCATCATCGTGACGTGGTGCTTGGCCAGGTGGGTGCGGCCGCTGGTGCCCTGCTTCTTGAGCGTGCGACCGAAGACGTTGAGCGAGGCGAAGGTGACGTTGTCCTGCAGACCCTGGGCCTGCAGCAGGTCCATCAGCGCCGCGATGGTGGCTACGCCGGAGGTGGTCTCGGTGGTCTCCTTGGCCAGCCCGGCGTCGGAGTGGTTGTCGCTGCCGAACGGGATCGCGATCGCGACCACCGGCGTCAGCTTGAGCTTGATCAGCGCGACCGCGGCGTAGACCTGCGCGAGCGGGCTGTCGTCCTCGACCGCGCTGAGCAGGTCGGCGGCGCCCTCGGACAGCGTGCGCACGTCGGCGCGCGCGTTGCTGTGGTCGCTCATGAAGCGGCGCTGCGCGGCGTTGCCGTGCTGACGCAGCAGCAGGTGGATCTCGTCGAGCGCCTGATCACGCAGGTCCTGCAGGCCCAGCAGCGGGCTGTCGTCGGCGACCAGCAGCTCCTTGAGCGTGGTCGGCTTGAGCTGCGGCAGCGTGCGGCCTTCGTAGGTCATCGTCACCGGACCCACCGGCACCGGCGTGGTGCCGACGGTGCCGAGCACCGGGCCCAGGTGCTTGGCGAAGATCGAGGTGATGGTCTCGCTGCGGTAGGCATCGCCCAGCAGCTGCAGCACCTTCACCAGGTGGCCGTGGACCTGGGTCTTGGTCGCGTGGTGGATGAACGACGCGCGGTCGAGCGCCCACTGCGGCATGGTCGACCACGGCTTGGCCGCGGTGGTCGAGACCGCACCGAGCTGCAGCGCGGTCGCGGCCATGGCCGCGCCCGCGGGGTGGACCACGCCGGCGACGCCGTAGGTGCCGGGTGCGTTGGCGTTGAAGGGGTCGCCGTTCTCGCGCGCCGACAGCACGAGGTACTGCGCGCGGTCGGGGTCGATCATGTCGTCGCCCTCGCCGGCGTGGGCCAGCGGTTGGCGCAGGAACGCCGCCGGCAGGCCGGTGGCGATCGACAGCAGACCCATGCCCGACAGGCCGAGGGCGTTTCGCAGCAGGTGACGTCGGTTCATCATGGCGAGCTCGCTTGCTGGTGGTCGTGTCGGTGGATCACAGCGCCGTCGCGGCGGCGGGCGCAGAGGCACACGCGGTCATGAAGGTCGAGCGCAGCGCGTCGACGTCGCTCGCACCGTCCTCGAGCGCGAGGTCCCAGTGGTCGGACAACACCGTGCGCAGCGCGGCCGAGCGCGGGTCGGCCGGCGGCACGCCCATCACGCTGGCGACGAGGTGATCGAGCACGGCCTCGCGCTGGCCCGGGGTCCACAGCGCGCCGTCGACGTCGCCGTACCAGTGCTCGGCGACGATCTGGCACACGCGCTCGATCGAGGCCACCGAGAACACGTCCGGTGCGGTGTTGACGAACGGCAGCAGCGCCGCGCGGCCGTAGGACACCGGCGGTACGCCGTCGGCCAGCGCCCGCAGGCGCTTGGCCAGCGCGGCGGGGGCATCGACGAGACCGTCGAGGTTGCACACGTCGTCGATGCCCAGGCGCAGGCTCATGCGGCGACAGAAGCGGTCCTGCGACACCGGCAGCACCAGGCTGCCGAAGCTCTCGCCGGTGGTGGTGCGGTCCTGGAACGTCACCAGCGGCGAGGTCACCAGCTCGCGCACGAGCACGCGGAAGTCGTGCCCGGAGTCCGCGAACACGCCGGCGATGCGGGTCAGCTCGGGATCCATCGGGTCGCACGCGGTCGAGTTCACCATCGTGCACAGCTTCTCGGTCCACGCGGCGGCGAAGCGCGGGTGCGCGGCCATGGCATCGGCGAGGTCGCCGACGCCGGTGCCCTCGACCGGGTCGCTGCCGTCGAGCGAGAAGAACGCGCTGCCGGGGATCGACGTCATCTCGCTGGCGGGGCGCGCCGAGCCCTCGTAGGTGTAGCTCTGGCGCAGGAAGTCGCGCAGCGGATCGAGGTCCTTGTGGCACGAGTAGCAGGGCGTGCCGGGCTCGGCGTGGCCCTCGTCGATGGTCGCGCCGTCGGCGGGCACGAACACGTTGGCGGGATCGAAGGTGCGGCCCAGGCCCACGATCAGCGCCTGGTTGGCGTTGACGCGGTGTTGGTTGGAGTCGTTGGTGAGCCAGTTGGTGGAGAAGCCCAGCGTGGTGAAGAAGCCCACGCGCTCGGACTGCAGCACCAGCTCGGTGCCGTTGCGCATGCTCGCGAGATCGAAGAACGCGGTCGGGTCCTCGCCCTGGTCCGCGACCCGCAGCGTGACCGGGCGCAGCGCCCAGTCCTCGTCGGTGAAGATGACCGGGCCGGTCACGCACGAGAGGTTGCCGGGCGCGATGCGGAACAGCAGCTCGAGCGCGTCGAGCATGGCCGCGCGGCCGGTGCTGCGGTCGTCGAGCTTGGCCTGGCAATCGGCGTCGGGGACCTCGTCGAGCCAGAAGGTCATGAAGTTGGCCGACTCGGGGTTGAGCGTCTGGCCCAGCGGGATCGCGTTGCCGGTCCAGGCCACGCCGACGTCGAAGCCGGGGTAGCGCTGCAGCAGCCACGACGGCAGATCCTCGCCCTCGTCGTCGCGCGGTGCCGCGTCGATGTACGAGAGCAGGACCATCTGCGGCACGTTGAGCATGAACGTGCGCGTGGTCAGGATGTCGGTGAACGGGTGGCCCTGATCGACGGTGTTCCACACCGTCGCGGCGAAGCCCGCGGAGATGCTCGGCAGCAGGCGCCCGTCCGAGCGGGTGTTCATGCCGTTCACGCGACCGGGCGTGTCGTCGAGGATCTCCGCGAGGTTCTCGCCCGAGGCCTGCTGCTGGAACAGCTGCTCGAAGATCTCGAGCGCGCGCGCCTGGAACTGCGGCGTGTCCATCCAGCGATCGACCAACGTCGGCAGTGCGCCGCGGTCGAGCAGGTACGCGGCCTGCTCGGCGCTGTCGGGCGGCAGGCCGGTGAGGAAGTCCTTCACCTTGGCCAGCGCGGCCTCGGGCGGCAGCGGCTCGAACGGCACCGGCATCTCGCCGCCGCTGTCGCTGCCGCCGTCGTCCTCGCCACCGCCGTCGCTGCCGTCCGCGCCCGCGGTCGCATCGCCGGCACCGCCCGAGCTCCCCGCGCCGTCGTCGGCGCCCTCGTCGTGCGCAGCCCCGCCGCCCAGGCCCTGGTAGCAGCCGGTCAGCAGCGCGAGCGCGCCGAGCAGGCCGCTCCCGGGTCGGGCGCGGCGGCCAGGCTGCCGTCGGTCGTGTGCAATGGGCGTCTGCATCGCGTCGATCCCCCGCTCGCGGCGCCTCGCGGCACCGTCTCGACCTGGGTGTTCCCGCAGCAGCGGGGCTTGTCCGTGGGTCCGCGAAATTTTTTTTCCCCCGCGGCGCCGCGCGCGGACGACGCTGTCGGGGATGCCGAACATCGAGCTCTCGGGCCGGGCGCGCCTGAGCCCCTTCCGCCACATCTCGCTCGGGACCTGGAAGACCGCCTACGACCCGTCGATCTACGGCGCGCTCACGCTGCCGATGGACGAGACCCTGCGCTACCTCGAGGCGTTCCGCGCCGCGACCGGACTGCGGCTGACGGTCACGCACCTGATGGCCAAGGCGATGGGCGCGGTGCTGCAGGGCGTGCCCGAGGCCAACGCGATCCTGCGATGGAATCGCATCTACCTGCGCCGCGAGATCGGGCTGTTCTTCCAGGTCGCGATCGAGGATCCGACCACCGGCGCGATCGATCTGTCGGGCGTGAAGGTCGACGCACCCGAGCGCAAGCCGCTGGCGGACATCGTCACCGAGTTCGAGCGCAACGCCGCGAAGGTCCGCGCCCGCGACAAGACCCAGGCGCTCGAGCGCAGCCGCGGCGGGCTGCTGCGGATCCCCGGCGCGATGATCGGCTGGACCATGCGGCTGCTGTCCTTCCTCAATTACACGCTCAACCTCGACCTGGGCTGGGCCGGCATCCCGCGCGATCCCTTCGGCGGCGCGATGATCACCAACATCGGCTCGCTGGGACTGCAGGGCGCGTACGTGCCGCTGGTGCCGTTCTCGCGCGTACCGATCCTGGTCGCGATGGGCTCGGTCGACGACGCGCCGGTGGTGCGCGAGGGCAAGCTCGCGGTCGGCAAGACCATGCAGCTGTTCGCGACCTTCGACCATCGCGTGGTCGACGGCGTACACGCGGCCAAGATGGTCAAGATCCTGCGCGCGTGGTTCGAGCGACCGTTCGAGCACTTCGACGCGATCCCGAACCCGCCGGCCTTGCCGCCCGCGGGTTGAGAGGCCGCCCGCGGATGCTGACGGCTCCCGTCGCGGAGCTTGCTCGCCATCGACGGAGCCCGCGCGCGCTCACGGGCGGTCGATCTGCAGCCGACTGCCCTCGCGGATGCACACGCCGCCGCGATCCTTGCCCGCGAGCACCACGTCGAGCGCGTCGTGGCGGTCGAGTCGGCCGGCGTCGACGCCGTGCAGCGGGTGCTCGACGCAGTACTCGTGGCTGTACGCGGTCACGCCGTGCATGAGCCACAGCTGCTGCGTGACGCGCTCGCTGAGCGCCTCGAAGCGTGCGGTGCCTTCGTGGTCGGTGACCGCGATCGCGAGCGGATCCAGCGGCGTGCCGTACGGCTGTTGCTCGGCCTGGATCAGCACGCGCGCGCCGGCCACGGCCTCGCCCGCGGCGGTGCGCACGTGCACCTCGACCGCGGGCAGCACCGTCACGTCCTCGGTGGTGCAGCCGCCGGGCGTCAGCGCCAGCAGCCACGCGAGCTCACGGCGAGGCATGGACCTCCGCGTCGTGGGCCGCGACGGTGCAGGGGCGGTGCGGTGGCTGCAGCACCAGCTCGAGCGTGCCGCCCTCGTGCACCGCGGTCGTGGCGGTACCGTGGCCCGGCGCGTCGACGCACAGCGACCAGCGCCACGGGCCCAGGTCGGCCTGCTCCTGCTGGCTCACGGCCTCGATGGTCGCGATGCCGTCGCGGTCACTGACCTGCGCGAGCGTGGGGCCGCGGCCCAGCCGGTCGGCGTGCAGCATCACGCGGGCGCGCGGCACCGCGGCGCCGCTGCCGTCGCGCACGCGCACCGTCAGGCTCGGCCACAGCGGCACCGGCTCGGACTCGTCGTGGCTCAGCAGGCGCACCGCGGTGCAGACGCAACCGCTGCTCAGCACGATCGCGACCAGCGCCAGCGCGCGCATGCGATCAGCGTACCGAAAGCTCGACCGCGATGGCGAAGTGATCGGAGGTGTAGTGGTCGTTGGGGCCGTAGCCCCACTGGTCCACGATCCAGCCGCTGGCCTGCCACGGCGCGCCCGCGACGAAGATGTGATCGATGCGCAGGCTCGGGTCGTACTCCGGCGGCGGCTCCAGGTTCGAGTCGGAGCTCCAGTCGTCGGCCAGCACGAAGCTGTCGTCGAAGTGCGGCCCGGCCCCGTCGACGCCCTCGGTGAGGATCGTGTACGCGAGGTCGGAGGGATCGGAGTTGAAGTCGCCGACCATCACCACCGGCAGCATGCCGGCCATGCTCGCGGTGCGCTCGAGCACCAGCGGTGCGCTGAGCTCCTGCGACGGCGCGTTGTTGTCGAAGTGCGTGGTCGCGAACACGAAGTCGAAGTCCTCGTCGACCGCGTGCAGGCGCGCCCACACCACCAGGCGCGGCAGCTGCGGCGCCGCGAAGCCGGTCGAGTAGGGCTCGTCGGGGTTGGGCGAGAGCCAGTAGAAGCCGTGCTCGACCTCCTCGAACATGCCGGTGCGATAGAAGATCGCCGCGTCGGCGTAGTCGAGGCTGTCGGGGTCGGGCTTGACCCACCAGATCGAGGTGTAGTCGGGCAGCTCGGCCTCGATCTGTGCCACCTCGGCGCCGGAGAACAGCTCCTGGACCCCGAGCAGATCGGGGTCGTGGCGGCGGATGGTGTCGCCGGTGTGCGGCACGCGATCGTCCCACGGCTCGAAGCCGTCGGGCGTGCACGCCGAGCACATGATGTTGAAGCTCATCACACGCCACGGACCCAGAGGCGGCACGTCGGGCGCGCCGGTGGTGGAGCCGCCGTCGCTGCTGCTGCTGCCGCCGTCGCTGCCCGAGCTCGCGCTGCTGTCGGCCGCGGTGGCAGAGCCGCTGTCGCTGCCGCCGCTGGTGCTCGCGCCGGTGCTGCCGGGGCCGCTGGTGTCGGCGGCTTGGGTGCCGTCGTCGTCACCGCAGGCGGGCGCGGTGACGCAGGCGAGCAGCGACAAGAGTCGGGCGCGACGATCGATCATCTCGGCGGAGCATCGCGCACGCCGGCGTGCGCGCGAAAGAGCGGCCGCGTGCGCGGTGACTCACTTGGCCTTGGGCTTGGTCTTGGCCGCGTTCGCACGCGGCGGCGCGATCGGCGTCGCGGCCGGCGGGCGCGGCAGGGTCGCGCGGATGACCACGCCCAGCGCCAGCGCGATCGCGGTGAAGAGCCAGAACAGCCACGGCCCGTCGATCCCCTCGAGGCCGTGGCGGAAGTTCATGCCGAAGATCGTCGCGATCGCGGTCGCGGGCAGGAACACCGCGGCGATGAGGTTGAGCCGGTGGGCCGACGCGAGCATGTGCTCGCCCTGGCGTGCCTGCTCCTCGCTGCGCCGCGCGAGCGTGTACTCGAGGCCCTCGCGTGCGCTCGCGTAGAGCAGCTCGAATGCCCGCGCGGCGTCCAGCGCGTTGTCGCGCACCGTGATGAGGTCGTGGTCGTGGCCGCTGACCTCGCGCGCGTCCTGCAGTGCGTCGGCGAGGTTCCGGGTCAGCCGCATCAGGGGTCCGCTCGCGAGGATCAGGCCGTACCAGTCGTCGGCGGTCACGGCGTTGCCGGCGGTGGCCTCGAGCTTGCCCGCGATCTCCAGGAACGCGTCGACGTGGGCGCGCAGCGGCGCGATGGTCGGTGGGCCGCCGGCGCTGCAGTGCCACGCACCGCCGGGCTCGCGCCAGAACAGCTTCGCGTCGCGGCGTGCGTGCCGTGACGGATCCGGCGGGTCGTGCAGCACCAGCAGCAGGTGACCGTCGGCGCTCATGCAGCGCTGTCGGCCCGCGTGCGCGCCCATGCGATCGCGAAAGAGCTTGGGGACCTGCCAGTTGTGCGGGATCGGGCTCGCCATGATCGGACAACAGTGTCGCCCAAGCCCGGCATGCCCGCGCGGTCCCGTGCCACGGTGCGGCTGCCGGTGATGGGAGTCACTGCCGCGCCCCGACTTTGCACCCCGTGGGCGCGCGCGGGCGCGGGGGATTCGACTATGGTCGCGCCCGCCGTGTCGACCCCCACCCAGCTCCGTCGCGTCGCCTCCGTGGCCCTCGCTCTCGCCGTGCTGCAGCCCGCCTGCGCCGGCTCGATGGCCGACAAGGGCCCGAGCCAGGCTCCGATGTCGAACGTGTTCCTGCGCAACTCGTTCGACACCGATCCTTCGATCTATCTCGGGCGCTTCGTGCCGCGCAACGCGACCGACATCGACGAGGGCTCGGCAATGCCGCTGACCTGCTCGCAGTACGTGAAGTACCGCTTCATCGAGGGTGGCGGCGTCAAGTTCACCGAGCACATGGCGGTCTCGACCGAGGTCGCCGCGCGCATCGGAGTGCCGGTGATCGCCAGCGCCAACGCCTCGGCCAGCAAGAACCGCGAGGTCAAGGTCGAGTACACGCTCACCGGCAAGATGGTCGCGGACATCACCGACCCCGCGGCGTTCGAGCAGTGCTGCAAGGAGAAGCCCGATCAGTGCACCGACCGCTTCATCGGCGAGTTCCTGCAGGGCACCGGCGCGGTGTACCGCGAGGACAGCAGCGCGGCGCAGATCCAGGGTCAGGGCACCAACCCCACCAACGGGGTCAGCGGTGCGGGACAGGCCTCGCGCGAGAAGAGCTGGACGCAGGCGATCGAGTTTCCCAACCCGGTGTACTTCGCGTTCAAGGTCACGCAGACGCCCAACAACCGCGCGACCTCGAGCTGCGGCGCGTGGGTCGATGCGCCGCCCAGCGAGCCCGGCTTCGTGTTCTTCGTGGGGACCTCGCGCGAGATGAAGAACGAGCGCAGCGCCCGTGATCGCGCCGGCTTCGATCTCAAGATGAAGGCGTACTCGTCGGTGGCCACGCCGGCGGCGCCCAACCCCGACGGCTCGCCCAACCCGGCCGCGATGGAGAACCAGGCCGCGCAGCGCTGGGCCATGGGCATCGCGACCGTCGAGAGCTGCGTCGAGGTGGTGTCTTCGCCCAAGGGGCCGCGCTACATCGGCCGCGTGCTGGGCAAGCTGCCCGAGTACAAGCCCGGCGCGGTCGCACCCGCGACGCCGAGCACGACGAGCCCGGGGCAGCCGGGCACGCCCACGATCGACCTCGAGGTGCCCACGATTCCGATCGAGGTGCCCGAGGGCGGCGACGGCGAGTGAGCGCGGCGCGGCGCCGTCACGGCGCGTTGCAGGTGACCTGGAAGTAGCCCGGCGGCGCCTCGGTGCAGTCGCACGCGGTCGCGACGCAGGCGCAGCTGGGGGTCATGCCGTCGCACGACGCCGGCACCGGATCGCAGCTGTAGCTCGGCGGTGTGTCGGGGATGCCGCCGACGGTCGTGGTGCACACGCGATCGTCGGGGTCGCACGGGATGCCGCACTGCAGCTGCGGGCACGGGCACGCCTGCATGCACGCGATCGCGACCGGCACGCACTCGATGCCGCAGGCCGCGTCGTAGTCCATGCCGTCGACGCCGCACACCGGCACGTTGGCGCCCGAGCTGCAGTCGCAGCCCTCGCCGGTGGTGCCGCCCGAGCCGTCGCTGCCGCTGCCGCTGCCGTCGCCGGTGCCCGACGCCGAGCCCGACGCACTGCCCGACGCCGAGCCCGACGCGCTGGCCGAGCCCGAGCCCGACGCGGAGGCGGATGCCGACGCAGACGCGGACGCGGAGCCCGAGCCGTCGCTGCCGCCCTCGCTGCCCTGGGCACCGTCGTCGGCGGTGGTGTCGTCGCCACAGGCGCAGGTCAGTGCGAGCCCCAACAGGGCGAGAACTTGGATCGAGCCGGAGTACCAAGCCATGTCGACGATGGTACACGGCCCGCGGCGCACGTCAGCGCGTCGTGAACAGCTCGCCCAGGGGGCCGAAGAACAGCGGCGCCGTGACGCTGAGCCACGCGACGTGCAAGGCGATCGCGACCGCGGCGGGCAGCCGCGGCGGCCGGCGGCGCCGGCGGCGATCGAGCCGCATCTGCACGAGCACGCCGGCGCCGTGCAGCGCGAAGAAGGCCGTCATCCAGCCCACGCGCTGGGGCACACCGCCGACACACGCGGCGACGAACAGCTCGTGCATGAGCCCGCTGCCGACGAACACGATCACCGTGGCGCGCAGCGGCCGACGTCGGCCGCCGACCTGTGCGAACACGTGTCGCGCGAAGAAGCCCGCGACGATCAGGTTCCAGCGCTTGGCCCAGAACTCGCGCGGCGAGCGGGCCAGCGGCGGGCTGTCGAAGCTCTCGTCGACCGCGAGGCCCCACTGCATCACCACACCCGAGCCGAGGTCGGCGATGCTCGAGCCGCACAGCCACGTCATCCACAGCGCCCAGATGCCCTCGTGCAGCGCGTCGTCGTGCAAGCCGGGCCAGTGCAGGTGCAGCCACAGCAGCGCCGCGATCGCCGGGGCCTTGGCGGCCGCGCGACGCAGCCGCGCACGGCCGCGCGCGACCGCGATGTCGGCGGTGGACGCGTCGGTGGGCCAGCGGACCTCGGGCGGCAGCAACAGCCACAGCGCCAGCGATCGCAGCCGCGTGGTCGCGCGCGGATCGGCGGGTCCGCCGTGGACCAGCGCCCAGCACTTCATCGACAGCGTGATCGCGAGCACCGAGAACACCAGCCGCGGGTACGGCCACGCGTGCGGCACCGCGAAGGGCATCGCGTAGGCCGCGAGCATCCCCGGCCACGGCGCGCCGTGGCCGTGTCGCAGCCGCCAGGCCCAGCCGAGCACGGCGGCCGCGAGCACGGGGATCAGCACCACGCTCGCGGGCATCGCCGCCAGGATCGCAGAATCACGCGCGCGCGGGCACGCCCACGGCGCCGGGCTTGGGCACCTTGTACTTCATCGCGTAGAGCATGCCGCGCAGGCCCTGGCCGGCGATGAACAGCACGATGAAGCCCAGCGCCAGCATCAGTGGGCCCGCGACCAACACGCGGCCCCAGTTGAACTCGCCGCTGGTGCCCGAGTCGACGATCCACTCCGACACCGGCAGCACGATGCGCACGACCACGTAGGGCAGCAGCAGCGCCCACAGCAGCCCCAGCGAGCCCCACAGGAAGAACTTCTTGTGCTCCGACAGCGGCATCTTGTCGTGCATGCGCAGGCGCATGATCTTCTGCGACTTGCCGACGTAGAAACCGCCGGCGAGCACGACCACCGCGATGTTGAGCACCAGGAACGCGACCACCGAGCCCATCGAGACGTAGACGTAGGCGGTCGAGAACGACTTCTCGACGAACACGTACTGCATGTCGACCAGGAACTGCATCACGAACACGTCCATGGCCGGGCCGACCAGGCGTGCCTCGATGACGCCGGAGACCAGCGCGATGACCACCGCGATGCCGGCGACCGCCAGCGTCGCGATCAGCTCGTTGCCGATGCGGCGGCCGACCATGCCCACGACCTGACCCGGCGCGACCTCACCGGCGGCGGCGCGCGCGGGCAGCTTGACGATCTCGGTCAACGTCGGGCGTATCGTCAGCAAGAACAGCACGATGGTCAGGATGGTCATCGCGATCGCGACCCAGCCGAACAGCCAGTTCACGCTCTTGAACATCTCCGCGACGTTCTTGAAGACGGTGACGTCCTCCTTGAACGACTGCACGTTCTGCAGGATCGCGACCTCGAGTGCGTCGACCTGACCGGCCATCAGCTGCTGCAGCGGCACCTCGAGCAGGCCCGGCAGCGCCGCGATTTCGTCGAGGTTGCGGTCGACCGCGTCGAACGAGGCCTCGACCACCCGGATCTGCGGGTTGGTCTGCATGCCGGCCTCGTTCTGCACCACGCGCAGCACGTACAGCAGGCCGGTGAACATGATCATCGCGCCGGTGAACGCGACCGCCGCGATGGCGCTGGCGCGCCACAGCGTCGGGCCCTGGTTGGGGTACTTCTTCTTGAGCACCAGCGGCATCGCCAGCAGCAGCAGCCCGGCAGGGCTGAGCAGCAGCAACAGCGTGATCAGCTTGCCGAGCTTCTCCTCCTGCTTGACCCGGACCTTCTCGATGGTGCGCTCGAGCACCTTCTGGCGCACCTGGCCCAGCTTCTTGCGCAGGGTCTCGATGAAGACCTTGGTCAACGCATCGAGCGCGTCGGCCGAGAGCCCACCGACGGCCTCGGCCTGACTCTCGAGCTGCTCCGCGAAGGCGGGCGTGATCTCGTCGGCGGCGCCGAGCTCCTTGGGGCTGATCTCCGCCAGCGCTTCGAACTGCTCGGCCGGCAGGCCCTTGAGCTCGCCGCGGATCTCGGCGTCGAGCTCGACGCCGTCGACCGAGTCCCACGCCGAGAGCACGTTGTCCTCCTGCTGCTCCGTCAGCGGACCCTCGAAGTCCTCGGCCAGCATCGCCGCGACCTCGGGATCGACCTTCTCGCCGTCGATGCCGACGAGCTCGTCGCTCTCGAGTCCCGCGATGGCCTTCTCGATCGCCTCTTCGCTCGCGTCGCCCTCGGCCAGCGCCTCGAGCTCGGCGCCGTCGTCGTCCCCGACGCCACCGCCCTCGGCCGCCGCTGCGCCGTCGTCGTCGGCCTCGTCTGCGTCGCCGCCGTCGGCCTTGGCTTCGTCGCCGTCGTCACCGGCCTTGGCGTCGCCGTCGTCGCCGCCGTCGGCCTTGGCCTCGTCGCCGCCCTCGGCGGGCGCTGCGTCGCCGTCGTCGGCCTTGGCGTCGCCGTCGTCGGCCTTGGCGTCGCCGTCGTCGGCCTTGGCGTCGCCGTCGTCGGCCTTGGCGTCGCCGTCGTCACCGGCCTTGGCGTCGCCGTCGTCACCGGCCTTGGCGTCGCCGTCGTCACCGGCCTTGGCGTCGCCGTCGTCACCGGCCTTGGCGTCGCCGTCGTCACCACCACCACCACCGCCACCGTCGTCGTCGCCACCGGGTGCGGGTGCGGGCGCGTCGTCACCACCGCCGCCGTCGTCGTCCTCGTCCATGCTCGCGCCGCGCTGCAGCGCGGCGTGGGCCGGGCGCGGCGTGGCGACCAGCAGCGTCAGCGTCGAAGCCAACAGCGAGATCCACAGGGCGAGGCGCGGGCGGGGAGGCGACATCGGTGGCGCGGACACTGCCCCGAGCGTGCCCGTGGGCACAAGGGCCTGCGATTGCGCGGCGGTTTCGAGGCTGCTCGCGGACGCGCGTACGCGCCCGTCGCGGTGGCATTGCGTGCGTGCGGAGACTTTCCTCATCGCTGCGCGATGCGACGGATCGCCCCGACCGGCGTCCCGGGCGGTACCGTGGCGCCGATGCGGCTCGTGGGGGCGATCGCGGCGCTGTGCTGTTGTGCCTGCAGCGAGGCCCTGCCAGCGCCGCAGGCCGATGCGGCCACGCTCGACGGCGCCGGCTCGACCGCACTCGACGAGGGCGGCCCGGCGCGCGAGGAGGCCGGCGCGGAATCGGACGGCGAGGCGCCGCAACGCGGCGGCACCGTTCCACCGGGGCCATGGACCGAAGTGGGCCGTGGCGAGACCCGCTTCGTCGCGCTCGGCGACGCCGGCGAGGGCAACGAGGCCCAGTTCGCGGTCGGCCGCGCGATCGCGAAGGTCTGCGAGGAGCGCGGCTGCGACTTCGCGCTGTACCTGGGCGACAACCTCTACGAGGTCGGCGTGACCGATGCGTCCGATCGCCAGTTCCAGACCAAGTTCGAGGAGCCCTACGCACCGGTCGACCTGGTCTTCCACGTCGCGTTGGGCAACCACGACTACGGCGCGCTGGGCAACGACTGGATCCGCAACCAACCGCAGATCGAGTACAGCGAGCGCAGCGAGAAGTGGTCGTTGCCGGCGCCGTACTACGCGTTCGACCACGCCAACGTGCACTTCATCGCGCTGGATACCTCGCAGCTGTTCTGGGACCACGAGGTCGATCTGCAGCGAGCGTTCGTGCGCGCCGACCTCGCGGCGGTGAAGGATCGCTGGGTCGTGATGTTCGGCCACCACCCGTACGTGTCCAACGGCCGCCACGGCAACGCCGGCCACTACGAGGGCCTGGGCGGCACGCTGGGCGGCGAGTCGGTCGCCGAGTTCTTCGCGTCGGACGTGTGCGGCAAGGCCCACGTCTACCTGTGCGGCCACGACCACGACCGGCAGTGGCTCGCGTCGCGCTGCGGCACCGAGTTCCTGGTCTCGGGCGCCGGCGCGCAGCTGACCGAGCTGCCGCGTCGTGACGCGAACCCGACCCACTGGGACGACAACACCGTCGAGGGCTTCCTGTGGGTGGAGATCGTCGACGACAGCTTCACCGGCGTGTTCTTCGATCGCGACGGCGAGCCGCAGTACGAACGCACGCTCACGTTGTGAGGCGCCCGCGCGCGTCTCAGCGACGGTGGTCGCCGGCGTCGAGCAGCGCGCGCACCAGATCGCTGGTCGTCAGCAGCCCCAGCAGGTGCCGGCGATCGTCGACCACCGGCAGACAGTGGAAGCCGCCGCCCATGAGCTGTCGCGCCGCGTCGCGCAGCGCGAGGTTGGGCCCGACGGTGACGACGTCCTCCTGCATCGCCGCGCGCACCGTCACGCGATCGAGCATGCGGTCGACGACCTCGGGGGCTTGCTCGTAGGCGTTGGCGGGCAGCACCCGCAGCAGATCGGCGGGCGCGAGCAGGCCGATGAAGCGACCCTCGTCGACGACCGGCACGTGGTGGCCGTGCGAGGCCATCATCGCGTGTCGGACCACCGACAGGTGTTGCGTCGGGTGCACGGTCGCGGGGTCGGTGGTCATGACCTCGCGCACCGCACGGTTGAGGAACTCGCTGACCAGCTCGCCCATGGCAGCGATCAGCGTAGCGGGCCGCTGCCGGTGCGCGCCGCCGAAAAACTGCTCGCCGGCACCGGTGGACACGCGCCGCAATTGCGCGCGACGACGATCAGGACCAGACGCAGCGGTAGATCGTGCCCTGGATGTGCGTGCAGCCCATCCCGTCGGGGCAGGTCTTGCCGCCGCCGCAATCGAGCGCGCACTGGTTCCCGCTGGGGCCCGCGCACACGACCTCGGCGTTGCCGCTGACGGGCACCGGGCAGGTACTCGGATCCTCGCAGTGCACCGTGCACCAGCCCCCGGCTTGGACCGGGATGCACTCGTCGAAGCCGCGCGGGCACATCGTCGGCGTGTCGGCATCGCACGCGGGGTAGGTGGGATCGGAGCCGCCACCGGTGGTCGGATCGGTGGTGGTCGAAGCGCCCGTCGATCCGGGTTCGGTGGTGGTGGGATCGTCGGTGGTCTCGCTGCTCGCCGTGGTCGACGAGACCGTGAACGAGCTGCCGATCGTCGTCGCATCGCTGACGCCGGTCGTGCTCGCGGTGCTGGTCTCGCCCTGCGAGTCGGAGCCGCCGGTGCTCGACGCGTCCGGCATGAAGTCGGGGTTGGGCTCCTTGCACGCCGCAAGCGCCCACGGCGCGACCGCGAGGACTCCGTGCAGCAGGGCGAGGACGCGCATCCTTGCGCGATCGTGCACCGGAACGCGGCCGCTTCGCCAGGGGGATCGAACGCGGTCTGGCCGCGCGCGTCGGCGATGCGCCACCGCGGGCCCGACCCTCGTCCCGGATCCGAGGGCCGCGCGGCGGCCCGCGGAGGTCTTCTGCCATGTCACGCCCCTGGTCTGCGCGCACGTGCGCGCTCGTGCTCGCGCTGCTCGACGGTTTCGCCTGCGACGACGGTGATCGCGGTGACGAGGACGGCGGTGGATCCGGCTCCGAGGGGGCGTCGAGCGCGACCGGCAGCGACGGCGGCCCGGGCGACACCGGCGCGTCCGCGTCCGCGTCCGCCGATGGCGGTGGCGATGGCAGTGGCGGCGGCGACGGCAGCGGCGATGGCGGCGACGCGATCTGCCAGCTCGACCCGCTGGGCGACGCGTGCCAGGGCTGTCTCGCCGACACGCGCGAGGCGTGCGTCGACGCGGGCATCTGCGCGATGGAGTACGACAGCCTCGAGACCTGCTACGTCTCGGGCTGCTACGACGAGAACGGCAACCCCGCCGACGGCTGCTGCGACTCGCGGGAAGCCACGTTCGTCGCGTGCCTCGATGCGCAGTGTGCGGGCTGGATGACGTGCCTGGGCGAGTGACGCGGGGGCGCGCGGAAGAATCCCTGACGGAAACGCGGGCCGCCGGTCAACTCCGGGGCGGTGCTGCTGCGCGCGCGAGCGACGATCGGTTCGGCCCTGGGGCTCGTGCTCGCGTGCGCGCCGGCGCCCGAGTCCGACGCGGACGAGGCAGCCGCACCCGTGCTGGCCGAGATCACCGATCTCGATCCCGACCCCGGGCGGCTGCGCGCGATCCTCGTGGCCGAGCCGGCGGTGCTCGACTATCTGCCCGCCGGGCCGGCCGCGGTGTGGGCCTACCGCGACGGTGGTGATCCCGACGCGGTCGCGCGCGTGCCCGGGCCCTTGGTTCGAGTCGCGCGCGGCACGATGATCGAGATCGAGCTGCGCAACGCACTGCCGGTGGAGACGACGATCCACTGGCACGGCCTGCGCGTGCCCGCGACGCAGGACGGCACGCCCAGCGCGCAGGTGCCGGTGCCGCCGGGCGGCAGCTTCACCTACCGCTTCGAGGCCCGCGACGCGGGCACGTTCTGGTTCCATCCCCACGTCGACGCCGCGACGCAGATCGAGCGCGGACTGTACGGCGCGCTCGTGGTCGAAGACGACGTCGCCAGCGCCGAAGACTTCGAAGCCGACCGCGTGTTCGTGCTCGACGACGTCAAGCTCGAGGCCGACGGCACGCTCTCGAGCACCACCGACGCGCTCGATCTCATGCTCGGGCGCCAGGGCAACGTGCTGCTGGTCGACGGCGTGCGACGGCCGACGCTGCAGGCCGGCGCCGGCACGCGCGAGCGCTGGCGCTTCGTCAACGCCGCCAACGGGCGCTACTTCCGGCTGCGCCTGCAGGGCGCGCGCTGGCTCGAGCTGGCCAGCGACGGCGGTCCGCTGCCGGCCGCGCGCGAGCTCGACACCGTGCTGCTGGTGCCGGGCGAGCGACGCGAGCTCGCGGTCGAGCTGCCGGCCGCGCCCGACACCGCGCTGCTGCTCGAGACGCTGCACACCGATCGCGGTCACGACGTCCCCGACCCCGGCCCGCTGCCGCTGATGGACGTGGTGCTGCAGGACCCGGGCGAGTCGGCGCCACCGCTGGTGTGGGTCGGGCCCGACATCGCGCCGCTGCCGGTGCCCGGTCCGGCGTCGACCCGCACGCTGGTGCTGTCGGAGGACGACGAGGACGCCAGCGATCCGCGCTTCTACATCGACGGCCTCGCGTTCCCCGAGACCCTGCCGATCATGGTGCCGGCGGGCACGGTCGAGCGCTGGCGCGTCCGCAACGATGCGCAGATGGATCACCCGCTGCACGTGCACGGGCTGTTCTTCCAGACCCTCGATCCCAGCGGCGTGCCCGACGTGGCCGCGGGCTGGAAGGACACCATCAACATCCCGCGGGACGCCAGCGTCGAGCTCGTGGCCCGCTTCGACAACATCGGGCAGTGGATGGTCCACTGCCACATCCTCGAGCACGCGGAGCGTGGCATGATGACGATGCTGCACGTGATGCCGTGACGCCCGAGCCCACCGCGAGGAGCCCCCATGATCCGCATCCACCCGATCCCGTCCGTTCGCGTCGTCTCGCTCGCGCTCGGTGTGTTGGCACCGCTGCCCGCGTGCGACGATGCCGACGCGCCGCAGGGCCCCGCGGCGCCGCGGGCGTTCGAGGCCGCCGCGGTGCCCGGTGGCGCACACCTGACGTGGCAGGACGCGTCCGACGACGAGGACGAGTTCGCGATCGAGCGGGCCGCCGACGGTGGCGAGTTCGAGGAGATCGCGACCGTGCCGTTCGACACCACGCAGTACCACGACGACACCGTGACCGCGGGCAGCTGGCGCTACCGCGTGGGCGCGCGCAACGACGACGGCGAGCAGTGGTCGGACGAGGTCGGCGTCACCATCGAATGAGGCCAGCCGCGCGCACCGGCGTCGAGGGCCGGGGATGAGCGCGATCGCGCTGGCGCTGGCCTTGCTCGCGCCGGTCGGCGGCGCGCCGGCGAAGCCGGCCGCGGCCGCGTTCGAGCTGGCGTGGGAGGCACCGGAGGGCTGTCCCGACGCTGCCGGGGGCCACGCGCGCATCGAGCGGTTCCTCGGTCGCAGCACCGGTGCCGCCGGCGATCCCGATCTGCGCGCCGCGGTGACGCTGTCGCAACAGGGCGCGTCGTGGTTGGCGCGCGTGACCATCGACGACACCACGCGCACGCTGCAGGCGTCGCGTTGCGAGGTCGTGGCCGACGCTGCCGCGTACGCGCTCGCAGCGTTCATCGATCCGAACGTCGCGCCGCCGGAGCCCGCGGACGATCCACCGCCGCCCGAGCCGCAGCCGCAGCCGCAGCCACCCCCGCGCACAGAGCCCGAGCCCGCACGCACGCCGACACCCTCGCCGCCGCCGCGTCGACGCAGCCCGCTGCGCGCGGCGATCCGGATCGCACCCGGCGTCGCGGTGGGACCG
>JAIBBS010000170.1 GCA_019694555.1 Nannocystaceae bacterium | reverse complement strand
GCGGCCGAGCCCGCGACCCCGCCGGTGTCCACGGCGCGATCTGGCCGCAGCAATGCCAGCCAGCCCGCCGCGGTCGCAGCCGCACCGGCGCCGGTGCCCGCCGCGGTCGCGCCCGCCGGCTTCATCCGCATCCGCGGCGCTCGCACGCACAACCTCGCCGGCGTCGACGTCGATCTGCCGCGCGGCAAGCTCGTGACGATCACAGGGCCGTCGGGCTCGGGCAAGAGCAGCCTCGCGTTCGACACCGTGTTCGCCGAGGGCCAGCGCCGCTACGTCGAGAGCCTCAGCGTCGCGGCGCGACAGTTCCTCGCGCAGCTGCCCAAGCCCGACGTCGATCTGGTCGAGGGCCTCTCGCCGACCGTCGCCATCGCGCAGGACGCCCGCGGTCGCAACCCCCGCTCGACCGTGGGCACCGCGACCGAGATCCACGACTTCCTGCGGCTGCTGTTCGCGCGCGTCGGCGTGGTCTACAGCCACAAGACCGGCAAGCCCATGCGGCGGCACTCGGTCACCGACATGGTCGACGCGGTGCTGGCGTTGCCCAAGGACACGCGCTTCTCGGTGCTCGCGCCGGTGGTCTCGGGCGTCGCCGGCGACCACGCCGAGCTGCTCGAGGATCTCCGGCGTCGCGGCTTCGTGCGCGTGGCCATCGACGACGAGGTCCGCGATCTCGGCAACGCCATCGCGCTCGATCCCGGGCAGCGCCACAGCATCGAGGTCTACGTCGACCGCCTCAAGCTCAAGCCCGCCGACGCCGACGGCTTCGCCGGGCGCGTGGCCGACTCCATCGAGCTGGCGCTGGGCCTGGCCGGCGGCGTGGTCGAGATCCTCACCGTCGACGGCACGCGCCTGCGCTTCTCCGATCGCTTCGCCGAGCTCGACGAGGGCGTGTCGTATCCCGAGATCACGCCGTCGCTGTTCTCGTTCAACTCGCCGCACGGCGCGTGCCCGACCTGCGACGGGCTCGGGGTCACGCGCGTGTTCGACAACGCGCGGCTGGTCGATCCGCGGCTGTCGCTGCGTCAGGGCGCGGTGCGTCCGTGGGCACGGCGCCAGGGCGCGGCGCAGCAGAAGCTGCTCGCGGCGCTGGCCGAGCACTTCGGCATCGAGCTCGACACCGCGTTCGGCAGCCTGCCCGCGGTGGCACAGATCGGCATCGTCGAGGGCACCGCCGACATCGTCGCCGGGCTCGAGCGGCCGTTCGAGGGCGTGCGCGCGCAGCTGACCCGCCGGCTGCGCGAGCTCGAGGCGCGCGCCGACGACGGCGACGAGGAACCCGGCGACGCCGACGACGTCGAGGCCTTCCTCGCCGACGTGGTCTGCCCCAGCTGCCAGGGCGATCGCCTGGTGTTGCCCGCGCGCATGGTCCGGCTGGGCGGTCACAACATCGCCGCGCTCGGGCGCATGCCGCTGGTCGAGCTGGCGCGCGAGCTCGACGCGCTGCACTTCGACGGTGAGGCCCACGAGATCGCCGCGGTCGTGCTGGCGCAGGTACGCGCGCGGCTGCGGTTCCTGCTCGAGGTCGGCGTCGGCTACCTGACGCTCGATCGCGCGGTGATGACGTTGTCGGGCGGCGAGGCCCAGCGCATCCGGCTCGCGACCCAGGTCGGCGCGGCGCTGGCCGGCATCACCTACGTGCTCGACGAGCCCAGCGCGGGGCTGCACCCGCGCGACAACAGCCGGCTCATCGACACGCTGCTGCACCTGCGCGATCTCGGCAACACCGTGCTCGTGGTCGAGCACGACGAGGCGACCATGCGCGCGTCGGACTGGCTCGTCGACATGGGCCCGGGCGCGGGGCCCCTGGGCGGACGCGTGGTCGCGGCCGGCCCGACCGCCGAGGTGTTGGCCAACCCGCGCTCGCTGACCGGCGCGTACCTCAGCGGCCGGCTGTCGATCCCGGTGCCGGAGCAGCGTCGGCGTCCCCGCGGACCGTCGATCGTGGTGCGCAACGCCACCGGCCACAATCTGCAGGGCCTGAGCGCCCGCTTCCCGCTGGGCCTGCTGACCGTCGTCACCGGCGTGAGCGGCTCGGGCAAGTCGACGCTGGTGATCGACACGCTGCTGGCCGAGGCCGCGCGCGTGGTCTCGGGCAGCGCCCGCTTGCCGCTGCCGTGCGACGGCGTCGACGGGCTCGAGCACATCGACAAGGTCATCCACGTGGATCAGTCGCCCATCGGTCGCAGCGCGCGCAGCAACCCCGCGACCTACACCGGCATCTTCGCCGAGCTGCGCACGGTGTTCGCCCAGCTGCCCGAGGCCAAGGTCCGCGGCTGGCAGCCGTCGCGCTTCTCCTTCAACGTCAAGGGCGGGCGCTGCGAGGCGTGCCTGGGCGAGGGCACCAAGCGCATCGAGATGCAGTTTCTCGCGGATCTGTGGGTCACCTGCGAGGCCTGCCACGGCCGCCGCTACAACCGCGAGACGCTGTCGGTGACGATGCGCGGCAAGAGCATCGCCGACGTGCTCGACATGAACGTCGCCGACGCGTTCGACTTCTTCGTCGCGCATCCGGGCATCCGGCTCAAGCTCGAGGTGTTGCGCGACGTCGGCCTGGGCTACCTCGGGCTGGGCCAGAGCGCGCTGACGCTGTCGGGCGGCGAGGCCCAGCGCATCAAGTTGGCGCGCGAGCTCGCGCGCAAGTCCACCGGCCGCACCCTCTTGGTGCTCGACGAGCCGACCGTGGGCCTGCACTTCGGCGACGTCAAGCAGCTGCTGGCGGTGCTGCAGCGGCTGGTCGACGAGGGCAACACCGTGGTCGTGATCGAGCACGACCTCGACGTGATCAAGGCCGCCGACCACGTCGTCGACGTCGGGCCCGACGGCGGCTCGGGCGGTGGACGGCTCGTGACCAGCGGCACACCCGAGTACGTCGCGCGCAGCGGCCAGGGTCACACGGCACCGTTTCTGCGCCGCACGCTGGGCATGTGACCGCGGCGCCCGTGCGCAAAAACCTGCGACGGGTGGCCGCCGGCTCCCGGTCGCGGCCCGATGGGTGTATGAAACCCGGCCATGACCTGGGCGGCTCGCTGCGGACTCGGAGCGTTGGCGTTGCTGAGCGTGGCGTGCGTGGTGGTGCCGCAGAACCGCCGCGAGTACCTCGCCGATCCGACGATGCAGGTCCAAGACGATCCGCTCGAGGCGCGTTCGAACCGCAAGCTGTACACCTCGCGCGAGGGCGCGGCCGGCGGGGACGCGCGGCCGGCGGGCGGCGGCTGTGGCTGCTCCAACTGAGCGGGCGGGCGCGATGCGGTCGCGGTGCGTCGGCAAGCCCTCGCGGGGGCGCGCGCTGGTGGTCGCGTCGGCGTTCGCGTGGGCGGTCGCGGTGCCGGCGGGCGCCGCGGATCCGCGGCCGCTGGGCGCACGCAGCCGCGATCCCGCGGTGCGCATCGAGAGCCTGTTCCTGCGCCTGAGCCTGTTCGATCAGTACGGCCACGGCTTCCAGTCCAAGGCCGGTCCGCCGCGCGGTCCGGGCTCGCAGCGCATGACCGTGCTGCAGCCCATGGGCATGATCGGGCTGCGCCAGCGCAACCCGCGGTGGAGCCACCAGGTCGCGTTCGCGCTCGACGTGATCTCGGCGGCCTCGCCCGACGGGCTCGACGCGGTCTCGTCGGCGTCGCGACAGAACGAGGCCGGCGAGATCGACGCGACCACCACCTACGATGCCGACGATCGCGGGCAGTGGTCGCTGCGCTACGGCGTGCACTTCGAGGAGCCGTGGCGTTCGTTCTTCGTGGGCCTGGGCTTCTCGCGCGGCTTCTTCGAGGACAACACCACGGTCTCGCTCGCGACCGCCTACGTGTTCGACTGGTTCGACTACATCCACCCGCTGGGCTGGAGTCCCAAGGGCCAGGAGCACCGCATCACGCTCAGCGACAACGTCTCGGTGGTGCAGGTGCTCTCGCCCACGACGCTGCTGACCGGCTCGTACGGCGTGACGTTCCAGCAGGGCACGCTGTCGACGACGTGGAACTCGGTCTACATCGAGGACGCGCCCAAGCGCACCTGTGCCGACGACAACTCGCAGAAGCCGGCCTACGACTGCCCCAACCGCGAACCCGAGCGGCTGCCGCGGACGCGGCTGCGCCACGCGGTCGCGCTGCAGCTGGCGCAGCACATCCCGCGCACGCGCAGCACGCTCAAGCTGGGCTATCGCTTCTACGACGACACCTTCGACCTGCGCGCGCACACGCCGTCGGTGATGCTCTACCAGTGGTTCGGTCGCCGCTTCTACCTGCGCGCGCTGTATCGCTACCACTGGCAGCGCGGCGTGTCCTTCTACACCACCGCCACGCGCACCACGATCCCCGACGACATGCCGCTGACCGCGGACAGCGATCTCGCGCCGTTTTCCGCGCACCAGGGCGGGCTCAAGGCAGTGCTCTACATCACCCCGCCCGGCAGCGTCCGCGGCGCGCAGTATCTCGACGCGGGCTACTCGCGCTACCAGCGGAGCAACGATCTGCACATCGACGTGTTCGGAATCGGCTACGGCCGCGAGTTCTGAACCGCGCCGTTGCTGCGCTGGTCAGCCGTGCGGCGCTGGGGTAAGAGTCGAGGCCGTCCATGGCGAGCGTGCCACTGCCGTCGCGTCGTGCGTGCCTGCGGGCGGGGCTCGGTGCGGGCGTGGGCCTGCTGTTCGCGCCGGCGCCGGGCTGCCGGCGGCAGGCGCCGACGCAGCCGCCCGCGGCCGACGGCACGCTCGCGCTGCAGCCCCCCGACGCGGTGTTCCAGCAGACCGTCGCCGGTCACGTGGCGGTGATCGACTTCTGGGCCACGTGGTGCGAGCCGTGCCGCACCTCGATCCCCAAGGTCATCGCGTTCGCGCGACAGTCGCGCGAACGCGGCGTGGTCGTGGTCGGCATGCACGTCGGTCACGGCTTCGAGCAGGCGCTGCAGTTCGCCGCCGACTCCGGCATCGACTACCCGCTGTTCGCCGATCCAGACTACCGCGTCAGCGATCGCTACGCCGCGCGGCGCGTGCCCACGGTGCTGGCGCTCGGTCGCGACGGCGCGGTGCTGTACCGCGGCGACGAGGTCGACGACGGGTTGCGGCGGGCGGTCGACGCCGCGCTGTGACGCCCGGCGCGCGGCTCAGTCTCTGGAGAGGACGCTCCGCTTCCTCTCCCCGTGCCCGGTCAGCACACGGTCACTGGACCGCTCTCCTTCCCGTCGCTCTCGCGACGAGAGCCCGTCAGCATTCGCTGCCGGGCGCTCAGCGCCGCAGCACCTCGCGGTAGCACCACAGCGCGAGGCCCCACACGGTCGCGAGCGATCCGATCATGAACAGCCAGCCGCCGGTGGTCATCGCGGCTCGGCCTCCGGCTCGGGGTCGTCCTGGGGCGGGACCTTGCCGTCGACGTCGAGGCCCAGCGCGCGCCAGCGCAGCTCGCCGATGCGGGTGACGACCAGCAGCAGCACCAACACCGCGAGCACGAGGATCATCGTGCGACCGGCGATGGGATCGTCGAGCAGCGCCTGCAGCCGTGGGCCCAGGCTCTGGCTGCAGAACGCGATGAACACCGCGAGCAGGTACGCCGGCGCGATCCACTTGAGCACGATGCGGAACACGCCCGGGATGCGCATGCGCGCGCCCTCGTGGGCCTCGGCCAGCCCGCGGTCGACGCCGAACACCCACGCGAAGTAGATGACCTGCACGGTCGCGAGCACGAAGATGGTCGCGGTGCCGACCCAGAAGTCCATGGTGTCGAGCGCGATCTGATCCTTGCTGTAGTAGAGCGTCCACAGCGAGCCGCACGAGGTCGCGGCGATGACCGCGGCCACGGCCTTGCCCTGGCTCAGGCCCAGGGCCTCCTGCAAGAAGGCCTTGATCGGCTGCAGCATCGACAGCGACGAGGTGATCGCGGCCAGGAACAGCATCGAGAACCACAGCGCGCCGATGAGGTTGCCCAGCGCGCCCATCTGCGCGAACACCACCGGCAGGGTCTCGAAGCCCAGCTCGTAGGCGCTGCCGATCGACAGGCTCGCGCCCATGAACACGAACGCCGCGGTCAACGTGATCATGCCGCCGAAGCCGACCTCGAACACCTCGTTGGTCGAGGCCGCGGTCAGGCCCGACAGCACCACGTCGTCCTTGCGCCGCAGGTACGAGGCGTAGTTGACGATGACGCCGAAGCCGACCGACAGCGAGAAGAAGATCTGTCCCGCCGCGGCCAGCCACGTGTCCGCGCGGCCGAGCGCCTCGAGCCGCGGGTTCCACATGAAGCCCAGCCCGCTCTCGACCGACAGCTCGGGATGGGCGGGGTCGGGCGTGCCCAGCGTCAACACGCGCACCAGCACGATCACGGCGCAGATCGCCATCGCCGGCATCGCCCACTGACAGAACTTCTCGATGCCGCCCGACAGGCCGCGGTAGACGAAGTAGGCGTTGAGCGCGACCACGCCGATCCAAAACGTCAGCGTGCTGCCCTCTTGCAGCAGCACGCCGTGCGCCGCCACGCCCGAGACCGTGTCGAAGTACGCGGCCGATTGCGCCGCGGCCTGCGGCGAGCCCGCGACCAGGCCGATGCCGCCGCGCGCGAAGGCCCACGCGTACTGCAGGCACCAGGCCTCGACCAGGCCGTAGTACATGTACACGACCAGCGGGATCAGCAGCCCGAGCACGCCGAGGTAGCGCGCCAGCGGGCCGCCGATCACGCCCATGATCGCCGGGCAGCTGTGGAAGCCCTTGCGACCGCCGTAGCGGCCCATGGTCCACTCGGCCCAGCCGACCGGGATGCCGACCAGCACCAGCGCGACGAAGTACGGGATCATGAACGCGCCGCCGCCGTTTTGCGCGGCGACGCCGGGGAAGCGCAGGAAGTTGCCCAGGCCCACGGCCGAGCCCGACACCGCCAGGATCACGCCCAGGCGCGTGCCCCAACGCTCCTGTCCACCGGCACTCACGGTTGCGACGACCGGGTCCGCGCGCGCACGCCGAGCCGACGCATCACGTCATCGCCCCGAGGCCGTCTTGATCGCGCAGCACGACGGTGCGGCCGTTGAGATCGAGCAGGCCCTTCTTCTTGAACTGCGCCAGCGTCAGCGAAATCGTCTCGCGCGTGGAGCCGATCAGGTTCGCCATCTCCTGGTGCGTGATCTTGAGCCCGATCTGCATGCCGTCCTCGCACTCGACGCCGTACTCCTCGCCGAGCTCGAGCAGCAGCGCCGCGAGCTTGGCCTGCACGTCGCGGAAGACCAGGTGCTCGAGCTTGGTCTCGATCTGTCGCCGCCGCTCGCCGATGGTGCACGCGAACTGGAACGCCAGCGCCGCGTCGCCCAGCAGCAGGTCGCGGAAGGCATCGCGCGGCAGCTCGGTGATGATCGCGTTCTTCATCGCCTCGGCCATCTCGTCGCGCGGCGTGCCGTCGATGACGCACAGCTCGCCGAACATCTGGCCCGCGCCGCGGTACGCGAGCGTGAGCTCCTTGCCGTCCCGCGTCACCTTGCTGCACTTGACGCGACCACCGTTGATGAAGAACACGCGGTCGCCGGGATCACCGGGCAAGTAGATGACTTGGCGTCGCGCGATTTCCCGGATCTCGACGACCTGCGCGAGCTCGGTCAGCGTCGCGGCGGCGACCGACTCGAACATCGGAATCTTGCGCAGGTACCAGATCGCGCGCTTCTCGTCCTTGGCTTCCTGCTGGGCTTGCTTCGCCATCGTGGCCGTTAAGGTATCCGAGCCGACGAAGGGTCTCAATCGTGTGAGGTGGATGACGGGCGTCGGCGCGGCTCGCGGGCGGCGCCTGGTTTCCACGGCACGAGCGTTGCACCAAGGGCCCGCAACCGACCCATGACGGGGCGCCTGCGGGGCCTCGACGCGGCGGCCGGTTGCGAGCCACGAAGAATGATTCCAAGCAGTTGCCACCGCAAAGCCGCCCGCCGGAGCCCCCGGATCGAAGGGCCGCGCCGTGGCTCGCCTATGAAAAGGTTGCACACCGGCCGCATCGGGTTGCGGATGCCGGCCTCGACGCGCGGGCGCGCCGGCGGAGATCTCGCGGGGCAGGGAGGCTTCTCGCTCATCGAGCTCATGGTCGTGCTCGCGGTCGTCGCCATCCTCGGCGCGGTCGCGGCGGTCGGCTTTCGCCGCAACGAGTTCGCCAACGCGCGGGCCCACTTCGTCGCCGACGTCGAGGGCCTGATCGTGCAGGCACGCAACGCCGCGGTCGATCGCCAGACCCGCGTGCGCGTGACCGCGAGCTCGCTCGCCGTCGCCGCGACCACCTTCGACACCAGCGACGACACCTGGCGCCCGCTCGACCGCGCCGCGCTGGTCGACGGCGCGGGCACGATGACCGCCGACGGCACGCTGGTGGCGCAGAACGCCGGCGCACCGATCGTGTGCGTGTACGGCTTCACCGCGGGCGTGCATGCGCCGTCGCAGACCGCCGACATCGATCCGCCGACCGACTGCCTCAGCGGCGATCAGGTGCTGATGTTCGAGCCCGACGGCCGCTTCACCGATCCCGACGGCACCTTCTCGGGCACGCCCAACGCCGGCGCCACGCTGTGGGTCGCCGATCGCACCCTCACCGGGCAGCCCAGGTACTCCATCGTGCAGATCTACCCCGGCGGCCTGGTCCGCACCTTCGAGCAGCTCGAATGACGACGACGACGCCATCTCCACGACGCACGCGTCGCCGCCGCCGTGGCCAGCGCGGCTTCACCTTGGTCGAGGTGTTGGTCGCGATCGTCGTGTTCGCGATCGCCATCGTCGGCCTGGTCGCGATCGAGGGCCGCAGCGTCGAGGCCCAGCGCGCCTCGTCGATGCTGCGCGAGGCCGAGCGCGTGGCGCAGGAATCGATGGCCGATCTGCAGTCGCGCAGCTTCGTGCAGCTGCTGACCTACGACTTCGCCGGCACGCTCAACCCCTCGCTGCCCTACGACGACCTCGGGCTCGATCCGACCACGCGGATGTTCGACTACCGCCGCCCGCCGGCGGACCTGGATGCCTCGACCACGGTCGTGGGCTCGCTGCGCAACACCTACCTGGTGTTCCGCACCGTCTCGTGGGTCACCGATCCGCTCAACCCGCCGTCGTCGAACCCGCCGGTGCTGCCCGACGATCTGCCGCTGGTCAACGCGCTGGTGCTGCAGGTGACGGTGGTGTGGATCGACGACACCAACAGCGCGATGCCGCCGCCGGCCGACCTCACGCTCGACGAGGTCACGCTCAACATGATCGACCCGACCGACACCGACTTCGCGCCGTGGGTCGGCTCGGTGCAGCTGCGCACGGTTCGCGCCAACGACACGGTGGTGCTGCCGTGACGCGCGCGCGAGCCCGCCGCCAGCACGGCTTCACGCTGATCGAGCTGATGGTGGCGCTCGTGGTCTCGGGCATCGTCGTGCTCGGGATCTTCGCGTTCTCCAACATCCAGCGCAGCAACGCCGCCGCGCACGAGCGCAACGTGATGATCCAGCAGGCGCTCGAGGGCGCGATGTGGGCCATGGGCCAGGATCTGCGGCAGGCGGGTCTGGGCGTCGCGCGCCTGTGCACCGAGATCCGCGTCTGGGACAACGAGAACAGCCGGCTGGTGAACCCCGGCGTCGAGGTGCCGGCGGACGCGGTCGTCGATCCGGTGACCGGCGAGCGCTACTGGGTGCTGCGCGACGGCGTGCAGGCGCACTGGCGCTCCGAGGGCGCCGTCGATGCGGTCGCGGCCGCCGACAGCCTCGACGTCCTGCTGGGCGAGGCCAACTACCTCGGCAACTCGGGCGTGTTCAGCATCGACGGTGGCATCGACGGCGCCGCGACGGCGCTCGTGGTCGAGACCTCGACGCTGCTCGACAGCACCAACCCCGCCCACCTCGCGCAGGTGCAGCAGCTGTTCCCGCCCGGCAGCTTCGTGCTGGTCGCCGCGCGCCCCGGCGCCTCGGTGGTGCCCTTCGCCGCGACCGCGCAGGCGCAGTGCCTGCTGCTGCAGGTCACCGGCGACGTCGACGCGGGGCCCACGGCGACCGAGTGGAGCATCCCGATCGACGCGACCTCGGGCTTCAACGCCGGGCTCGCGACCCTGGTGGCGAACTTCGGCGAGGAGCCGCCCGCGTGCACGACCGATCTCTCGCCGGTCGGCTGCGTCGACGACTGGACCGCGACCACGCTCAGCGCCGCGATGGTGGTGCCGCTGGGTCGGCTGCGGTGGTCTCGCTACGAGATCGACTACTCGATCCCGACGCTGCCGTACCTGGTCCGCTACGACATCATCGGCTACCAGGAGGGCGACCCGACCGGGCTGGGCGCGGTCGACTATCCCCACTGCGCCGCGGGCACCTGCAACGCGCCGCAGCTGCACCTGCCCGGCAGCAACACGCCGCCCTCGGCGGTCGCGATCGGTCCGATGATCGAGGACCTGCAGGTCGCGGTCGGTTGTGATGGCTGGTCGCAGGCGAGCTCGGACACGTACAACGTCCGCTACCCCGACGCCGGCTTCGAAGAGGTCGGCCCGGCCGAGGGGCCGGTGCCGGGTGTGCCCAACAACGAGGTCGACGAGAACCGGACCGAGTCGGGCCAGCGCAACGCCGACGAGTGGCTCGGCAACGCGCAGGCCGAGGCGTCCGCACCCGACTGCGTGAACTACGGCACCGGCGAGTACAACCGCGACGACTGGGCCGGGCTCGAGGCGGCCGCGGGCCCGTCGTTCCGCATGAGCCCCCAGATCCTGCGCGTCACGCTGACCGCGTCGAGCGAGGCCGACGAGGCCGCCGGCGGCCTCGCGACCGCGAACCTGCCCACCATCGAAGATCGCCCCGAGTTGCCTTCGCTCGTGGGCACGCGACAGAGATTCACGTTGACCGAGCGTTACGCCCCCGACAACCTGCGGTGGCGGGACCCACGGCTGCAGTAGCGAGGAGACCGGCCCATGTCGAACCGCAAGTCGTCTCAGCCCATCGCTCGGCGTTCGTCCGGGCACCCGCATCGGGCCCGCCGCGCGCGGAGCCAACGCGGCGCGACCATGGTCAGCGTGATGCTGCTGTCGGTGTCGCTGATGACCGCGGGCATCCTCGTGGTCCGCAGCTCGGTCCGCGAGGTCGAGCAGGCCGGCCAGCTGGTCGCGCGCGAGCGGGCGCTGATGGTCGCGCAGGCGGCCGCGGATCTGGCCGCGGCGCAGTACCTGCGGATGGATCCCGACACGCTCGACACCGCGCTGGTCGGCTTCAATCCCCAGGCGGACTGCACCGACCCGTGCCTCGATTGCATCCCCGATCCGACCAACGTCGTGACCGGCCAGCGCAACGAGGTGCTCGCCGGCGCCGCGGTGGGCTGCGGCGGTCGGCCGTGCATGCGCCAGGGCGCGGTCGCGTACCTCGCCGACGCCGACGCGGCGCCGCAGAACTGGTGCTCGCTGCCGTTTCGCGACCTCGTCGCGGGCGGCGACCCCGAGGCGACCGTCTCGGTGTGGCTGCGCAACAACGCGGCCGATGCGCTGGGCCGCAGCGGCTCCGCGTCGTGGATCGACGACAGCGACGGACGCGTGGTCGTGACCGCCTCCGCCACGGTGCGCAACACCACCGTGACCGTGGAGCAGGAGCTGGTGCTCACCGTCGGCGCGGGTGCAGCGGTGCTGCAGCCGCAGACGCCCGACGAGGGCTACGGCGGCGGGCACAACAACGACAACTCCGCGGTGTCGGTCTGCGCGGCGAACTACCAGACCGCCGAAGCGACCTGAGCGAGGGCTCGCGCAGCGACCCGGGGCGCGGGGCCTGGGCGCGCGTCGCCGCAAACCGGCCGCGCTTGCGGGTTTTTGTTACGATCGCGCCCTGGTGTTCTCGGCCGCCGATCTCCCGACACCGATCCGCAAGGCCCTGCTCGACTCCGGTCTGGAGACCGAGGCGCCCCCCGAGCGGCGGATCTTCACCAACCGCGACCTGAACTTCGACTCGATCTCGGTCATCGGGTTCGACATGGACTACACCCTGGCGATCTATCGCCAGGAGGAGATCGAGGCCATGTCGATCCTGTCGACCACGGCCAAGCTGATCGCGCGCGGCTATCCCGAGAAGCTGCGCGAGGTGCCCAACGATCCGAAGTTCGCGATCCGCGGGCTCATGGTCGACCGCAAGCTCGGCAACATCATCAAGATGGACCGGCACGGCTACGTCGGCCGCGCCTACCACGGCCTGCGCAAGCTGCAGCGACCCGAGCGCAAGGCCATCTACCGCGACCAGCGGCTGGGCCAGGAGCGCGAGCGCTTCGCCGCGGTCGACACGCTGTTCGCCTTGCCCGAGGTCACGCTGTTCGCCGCCGCGGTCGAGCTCATCGACCGCGAGCCGCAGCTGTGGGGCGCCGGCGGGCCGCCCAGCTACGCCGAGACCTGGCTGGACGTGCGCGAGTGCATCGACGAGGCCCACCGCGACGGCTCGATCAAGGACCACGTGCGCGACGATCCCGGCCGCTTCATCGAGGCCGACCCCGATCTCGCGCGTGCGCTGCACCAGCTGCGCTCGGCCGGCAAGAAGCTGTTCCTGTTGACCAACAGCCTGCTCGACTACACCGACGTGGTCATGAAGTTCCTGCTCGACGGCGCGCTGCCGTCGTATCCGGACTGGACCACGTACTTCGACTGGATGGTCGTGGGTGCGTCGAAGCCCAGCTTCTTCACCGAGAACGCGCCGTTCCAGGAGCTCGATCCCGGCGGTGCGCCGCTGGGCGGCAAGAAGCAGCAGGTCCAGCGCGGCAAGATCTACGGCGGCGGCAACCAGCTGGGGCTGCAGGCCAGCCTGGGCGTGCACCCCGACGAGGTGCTCTACGTCGGCGATCACATCTACGGCGACATCGTGCGCAGCAAGAAGAGCTCGGGGTGGCGCACCGCGCTGGTGGTGCAGGAGCTCGAGCACGAGCTCGAGGTGCGCCGCGACTGGGAGATGACCCTGCGCGAGATCGAGGGCCTGCACGGCCTGCGCGCGCGGCTGGCCGACGAGATCGGCGGCCACCGCTACCTCGCGCGCACGCTCGCGCGGCTCGAGCCCGCCGAGCTCGTCCGCACCGGCCTGTCGCTGCCCGAGGCCACCGCGATGCTCGAGACCACGCGCGCCGATCTGCGCAAGCGACTCGACTGGCTGCGCAACTACGAGCAGGAGACCCAGGGCACGCTCGAGCGTCGCGGCCACGAGGTCGACGCGGCGTTCAACCCCTACTGGGGCAGCAGCTTCCGCGAGCGCAACGACACCAGTCGCTTCGGCGCCCAGGTCGAGTCGTTCGCGTGCATCTACACCTCGCGCGTCAGCAACCTGCTGTTCGCGTCGCCGGCGAAGTACTTCATCTCGCCGCACGGCTCGATGCCGCACTGGGCCGTCGGTCGCTAGGGACTCGCGCGCCGGCGCGGCTTTGCGCCCGCGCCGCGCCCGGCGGCCGGCACCGGGCTTGCACCACCGCCACCCGGCCGCGCACGAACCCCCGCGCGCGACCCGGAGCCCGCCCATGCACGCCGTGATTCCGCCGACTTGGCGCCCCCGACCGCACCGCGCCGCGACCCAGGCTGCGCACGCGATTGCACCCACCTCGCAGGTTTTTCATAGCGGGGGTGCGCGATGAGGGGCCCGATCTCGCGGCTGGCCCGGGCGTGGGGACGCCTCGCGGTGCTGGCGACGGTCGCCTTCGTGGGGCTGTGCCTGCTGCGTCCGACCGAGGCGCGCGTGCGCCCGTACTACGTCGCGCAGGGCTCGAGCTTCGGCCAGATCCGTCCGCGCGTGCTGTTCGTGCTCGACACCTCGGGCTCGATGGGCCTCAAGTCCAACGCCGACGACGACCTGTGCGTGTGGAGCGAGTGCGAGAGCATGGTCGGCACCGAGAACGCGAGCCGCATCGCGACCGCGCGCGCGGCGATCAACTCCGTGGTCACCAGCGTCGGCAACGCGGCCTCGTTCGCGCTCATGACCTTCGAGCAGCGGCCGCCACGGACCCCGCCCGACCTGCCGGCCAAGTGCAGCCCGGGCGCGGCCGAGGAGCGCCGCTTCACCTGGGTCACCGACTACAAGTACTTCACCGGCGCGCCGACGTGGTCGGACATCACGCGCTACCCCGATCACGAGGGCGCGTGGCGCCTGTGCCAGGGCGCGACGATCCGGCCGTACCCGTACCTGCGCTGGGACGACCTCGGTGTCGGCTCGGTGATCAGCGCCGACGACCAGACCGACGACGTGCCGGACTCGCCGCTCATCAGCACCGACAGCGCGGACATGCAGGCGTGGGCGAACTCGCAGCGCAAGGTGCAGTGGTTCCCGCAGTTCATGGGCGTGCGGGTCAACCTCAACGACACCACCGACCCGGACTCGTCGATCACCCACGCGACCACCGGCGACTACGGCACCACGGACGCGGCCACCGACGCCGGCGTGCGCGGCCGCGACTTCTACTACTGGCCCTACGTCGACGGCTTCCCGGGCTACTCGCAGTGGCCGGTGCAGCCGAGCTCGGGCGGTCTCAACCGCGCCGGCGTCGCCGGTGAGGACAGCGGCACCGACGCGGGGTTCCTGTATGCGCCGTTTTACATCGACCTCTCCGCGTCGGGGCTTCCGCCCGGCGCGTGGGGACCGGCATCGCTGTCGGCCGGCAACACCCAGGTCGCGGCGTTGACCAGCCCGATGGTCCGAGGTGGCGTCGACGCCACCGGCGGCACGCCGTGGTCGAGCACCATCGGCCCGGTCATCGGCGCACCGCCGAACTCCAACGCGGCCTTCGCCCACAGCACCGTCGCGTCGTACCTGGGCTTCGTCACCGGGCTCGACTCGAGCGACGCGTGCGCGCCGGTCTCCGCGGTGCTGGTCACCGACGGTGATCCGTCCACGGGTGAGGGCGGCTCGACGCTGTACAACCGGCTGTCGGACCTGCGCAACGATCTCAACGTCAAGACCTACGTGGTCGGCTTCTTCCTCGCGAGCAGCGACCTCAACGACATGGCCTGCGCGGCGGCGGGTGGCTGCAGCGGCGGCGCGTGCAGCGATCCGTGCACCGGCACGCCGGCCAACGACTGGGACACCTGCGCCGACTCGGCCAGCCCCGACACCAGCTGCGCGTTCCTGGCGAGCGACGCGGCCGAGCTCACCGAGATCCTCGTGGGCATCGTGACCGACGCGGTCGACGTGGACCTGCAGACCGGCACCGGCTCCACGCTCAACAGCTTCGGCGTCGGCGCCGGCGGCGAGCCCGGCCAGGGTCAGGCGCTGCAGACCAAGGTCAGCGCGTACACCGAGTTCCCCGGCTGGCGCGGCCACGTGCTGCGCGAGCTGTGCACCGACGTCGACGCCGACAGCAACCCGCAGCCGTACTGCGTGCTGCCCGATCCCGAGTTCGAGACCACCGAGCTCGAGGAGACCTTCGGTCCGTGCCCGCAGAGCCACGTGTGGGACGCGGGCGTGTGTCTGCAGAGCACCGCGTGGACCGAGCGGCGGCTGTACACGGTCGCGTCGGATCACCGGACGGTCATTCCCATCTCCGATGGCAGCGGCGGCGCGAGCGGGGCGTTCCAGAGCGAGCTCGAGGGCCTGTCGCTGCTGACCTCGGCCGATCACGACGCCGAGGCCGACGCCATCGTCGCGTTCGTGCTGGGCCAGAACGCGCCCGACGGCTGGAAGCTGCCCGGCGTGGCCAACTCCGCGCCGGTGGTGGTGCGGCGCGTGCCGACCTACCGCAGCAACCGCATCCCCGAGGTCGCGATCAACGATCCGCACTGCGGCGGCCGTCTGTACGGCGACATCGACGCGGGCATCTTGCCGGACTCGCTCGAGGACTTCGCGCGAGACTCCAACTCGAGCGACAACATCCTGTCGTCGCCGTCGGAGCACAACCAGTACCAGGAGGCGGTGCTCATCGGCGACGACATGGGTGTGCTGCACGCGTTCCAGCTCAACAGCGGCAACGAGCTGTGGGGCTTCGTGCCGCGCGAGCTGCTCTCGACGCTGACGCAGGAGGCGGCCAACGGCGCGTTGTCGATGGGCCAGCCCGACAACATCGACGAGCACCACTTCGGTGTCGCGGGCACGCTCAACCACGGCTTCGCCTACGACGCGGCCAACACCCGCTGGGTGCACCTGGGCGTGTTCGGCTTCGGTGCCGGCGGCCAGGAGTTCTACGGCCTCGATCTGTCGCACATGAGCCCGGAGTCGCCCTCGGGGCCCTTCGAGATCCTGTGGACCACCGAGGACGACGCGGTCGCGGCCGACTGGGACAACCTGCTGGGTGAGACCTGGGCCCGTCCGGCGCTGACGTACCAGCTGCCCAACAACGAGCTGACGGTCGAGCCGACGGCGCGACTGGTGCTGGGCTCGGGCTACGCGGTGGGCGAGACGCCGCCCGAGGGCGCCGGCCGCACGCTGGTGTTCGCCGACGGCGTGACCGGTGCGATCGTCGATCTCGCGGAGCTGCCAGCGGTGGCCGAGCCGGTGTTCGAGGAGAGCTTCGGCGCGCTGGTCGATCCCGCGGTCGGCACCCACTGCCTGTCGCGCTTCTGGGGCGAGGCCGAAGAGACGTACATCGCCGATCCGGCAGGCCGGCTGTTCCGCTGGGACCTCGGCATGCAGGCCGGCGGCGTGATGCCGCACGAGGCCGACAGCAGCGACAGCGCCACGACGTGGGGCGGCAACGCCCAGCCGGTGTTCCGCTTCCCCGCCTGCGAGGGCACGGGTGCCGAGTGCACCGTCGACGAGAGCAACCGCGGCGATCCGTTCATCTATCCCCCGGCGGTCTCGGCCTCCGATCGCATCGACGACTTCAGCGCGATCGCAGCCGGCAGCCTCGACGTGCAGCAGAACCTGTTCCTGGTCGCGCTCGCCAGCGGCTCGCCGTACGACGACACCATCGACGGTGGCGATCCCGACAACGCGTTCCACAGCAGCCTGTACCTGCTGGTCGACGACCACCGCAGCGGTGACACCCATGCGGGCTTCTCGATCCCGGCCGGCGCGCCGAAGTTCGCCGGCGCCGACGCGACCGCGGGCACGACGTTCCCGGACAATGCCGGCTACCTGCGGCTGGCGCTGTCGGACATCCAGCGCACGCGCATCGTCACGCCGTATCCCGGCGCGACGCCGGTGACCGAGGTCCGCGCGTTCTCGAAGCTCGCGCGCCCGATCAAGGCGCCGCGCATCTTCGTGACCGGCGTCGCCGACACCAGCGGCGGCAGTCCGGTCGTGATCGAGGGCATCGAGGTCTACAACATCACCTTCACGGTGTACGAGCCCGGCAGCGGCGTGTGCGACGAGGACTTCTACGACAGCTCGACCAACACCTGGCACTTCGACCTCGGCTCGACCTACGAGATCACCTTCCGCCTCACCGCCGACACCTCGGCCGGCTTCAACTTCACCACCGGCACGACCTCGACCGATGCCACCTTCGACGGTGGTTTCACGCCGGGGCTGACGCTGGCGTCGGTGACGCAGGTGACCTCGGACGACTGCGCGGACGGCAACTGCTCCCCGTCGCCGGGCGCGGGCGGCTCGATGCCCTGCGACAACAACAGCGGCACGCCAGCGGCCACCACGAACGGTTTCGCGGTGCCGGTGACGTCGGCCCAGATTGCCGGGTTCACGGCGGTGGAGTGACCTGATAGCGTCGCCGGCACTGCGGCGCTGCCTTGTCCAAGCTGATCGACATCATCTTGCACCTCGACCGGTACCTCAACGGCTGGGCGGCCGACATGGGGTCCTGGATGTATGTCCTGCTGATCGCCGTGGTCTTCGCCGAGACCGGTCTGGTGGTCACGCCGTTTCTGCCGGGCGACTCGCTGCTGTTCGCGGTCGGGGCCCTGGCCGCGACCGACGGCTCACCGATCGACGTGTGGCTGATCGGCGTCGCGCTGATCGCCGCCGCCATCGCCGGTGACGCGGTCAACTACGCGATCGGTCGCCGCCTCGGTCCGCGCGTGTTCACCAGCCAGACCTCGAAGCTGCTCAACAAGCAGCACCTGCTGCGCGCGCAGGGCTTCTACGCGCGACACGGCGGCAAGACCATCATCTTGGCCCGCTTCATCCCCATCATCCGCACGTTCGCGCCGTTCGTCGCCGGCATCGGGCAGATGGGCTACACCCGCTTCGCGACCTACAACGTCGCGGGCGCGGTGGCGTGGGTGACGTCGTTCCTGGTGCTGGGGTACCAGTTCGGTGGGCTGCCGTTCGTGAAGAAGAACTTCACGTATGTGATCTTCGCGATCATCATCGTGTCGGTGATCCCGGCGGTGGTGGAGTTCGTGCGGGCGCGGCGGGAGCCGCGGATGCCTTCGGACTAGCGGGGG
>JAIBBS010000169.1 GCA_019694555.1 Nannocystaceae bacterium | reverse complement strand
CGAGCGTCGCGGTGCTCGCCAGCGCCACCGCCCGCGCCGGCGCGGCTGCGCCGGTGTGCCAGCGTGCCCGCGCGGCGCGGGCCAGCGCGACCGCGGCCCAGCCCGCGCACAGCATGATCCCGGGCTTGGCCGCGATCGACAGCCGCTGGTACTGCAGCGCGCCGAAGCCCGAGGCCAGGCGATCGAGCCGCAGCACGGTCATGCTCTCGGACGCCGACAACAACCACAGCGCCAGCGAGCCCGACGCCAGCGCGATGCCGAAGCGATCGCGCCGCAGCGCCAGCGCGACCATGCCGCCCAGCGCCGCGTAGCCCAACGCCGCCGGCATGTTCGCGGCGAAGCGCCCGGCGACCAGCGCCCGGACCAGCTGCGTGATCGAGACGTGCAGCGTGCCGAAGTTGGCCATCGCGTCGCGCGCCGCGAGCAGCGGCAACAGCCACCACGCCGCGAGCCCCAGGCCGAGCGCACCGCCGCAGCCGAGCACGAGTGCCATGCGCGTGCGCCGGGGCGAGCCCGCCAGCAGCATCGTCGTCGCGGCGACCGCGAGCATCGGCATCGCGGCGGGATGGGTCAGCAGCGCCGCGGCCAGCCACAGCCCACCGCGCGCGAGCGCGCGCGCGTCGAGGGGCGCGTCGCGCTGCGCTCGCCACAGGCACGCCAGCCCCAGCGTGGCCCAGCTGCTCGACAGCGGCTGCAGCCACACGCCGAACTCGACCGTGAACGCGAAGCCGCCCTCGCGCGGGGCCCCGGGATCGAGCAGCCACGCCGTCGCGGCGACGAGGCCCGGCGCGGTGCCCCAGCCGACCACGCGGCTGGTCGCGACCAGGGCATGGCCGCTGGCGAGCACGGCCAGCGCGAAGGTCACCGCGTAGGCGTGGTGCCAGTCCAGCGCGCCCAGCCCGATTGCGTGCAGCGTCGCCACGCCGAGATCGCCGAGCACCGGGTACAACTCGCCGATGGGCACGCCGAAGTACCACGCGCTGCTCCAGCCCGAGACGTGCCCGTGGGCCAGCTGCTGGCCCACCAGGTACGCCCGCGTCAGGTGCACCGTGTGGTCCTGCGAGACCGGAGCGACCAGCGGCACCGGCCACAGCAGCCACGCCACGAGCGCCACCAGCGTCCACGCGGCGGGATCCAGGCGCGCTCGCAGTGCCACCGCGCCTTGGGTGTGGCAGGGCCGCGCGCGGCCGTCAACCCGGGCGCCGCGCGGCCCGGCACGGCGACCGGGCCGCCACCGCTGCCCTCACCCGATCAGCCCGACGGGTTGCCGACCTGGCTGAGGCCGAAGCCGGTCATGTCGCTGTACGTGTACGGGTAGTTGAGCCCGGGCACGACGTCGACCTGGCCGGTCGCCGGATCCACGCGGTAGGCCTCGTTGTTGCTGATCGCCGGGCCCCAGACGTAGCCGTTGAAGTCGATGCTGACGCCGTGCACGTAGCTGGGCACGTCGAGCGTCTGCACCACCTGCAGCGTCTCGATGTCGACGCCGACCATGGGGTCGTTCGCGAGCCAGATGAGATCCTGACCGTCGGGCATGCAGCCGCCCGAGCCCGACACGGTGTTGGTCATCCACGTCGCGGAGTCGTAGTCGAAGCGGCCGACGTCGTAGCTGCAGGTCCACACGCGGTCGTTGCGATCGACCGCCATGCCGTAGCCGCTGGTCGCCATCGGGAAGGTCTCGACGTCGAAGTTGGCGAAGTCGACCCGCACGATGTGGCCCTGGCCCAGCTGGCTGCCCCAGAAGTCGTTGTCGCTGTTGACCGCGGCGCCGTAGATGCCGAAGTAGCTGGCGATGACCTCGGGCGGCAGCGGCACCGTCTCCTCGACGGTGCCGGTCTCGCCGTCGAGCAGCACGACGTCGATGAGCGGATCGTTGGCACCCGAGGTCCACACCTTGGTGTCGTCCCAGCGGCAGGTCTGGTCGTTCCACACGCCCGAGGTCCACGCGACCGGTCGCTGGCTGATGTACGCCATCGGCGTGTGCCAGCCGACGCAGCCGTCGGGCCAGGGCTTCACGTCGCCCGCGCCGCTCGAGGTGTTGCTGGCGTCGGGGCAGTTGTCGTGCAGCGCGTAGATCATCGTCACGCCGCCGTTGCGGTTGCCGATGGCCATGTCGCCGTTGAGGTTGACCGAGGTGCGCGACGGGTTGCCGTTGCTGTCGGGCCGCGTGATGTAGCGGCCCTCCTCCACCAGCGTCTCGGTGTTGATCTTGCTGACGGTGCTCTCGTTGGAGTTCGCGATCCAGATGTACGAGAAGTCCGTGCCGCCGCCGCCGCCACCTTTGCCGGTGCCGCAGTGCAGATCGACGTCGGGCTGCGCACCGAGATCGAACTTGGGTCCCTCGCCGGCGCTGTTGCTGTTGCCCGAGTCGGCCTCGGTGGCTGCGCTCGCGCTGCCCATCGTCGCGCTCGCGCTGCCCTGCGTCGCACTCGCGCTCGCGCTCGCCGAGTCGGTCGCACCGTCGGTGCCGGTGGCACCGTCGGTCGCGCTCGCCGATGCGCTCGCGGAGATGCCCGACTCGGCGTCGCCCTCGGCCGACGCACGCGCATCGTTGCCGGGCGAGCCGCAGGCCGCGGCCCCGAGCGCGGCGCAGGCCAAGGCGACGCGGGTGCAGAGCGAGGAGTGGAGGGCCGAGGTAGTCCGCATGGGCCCATTTTGCACGCAAGCGAGGGAATCGTCCCGTGCCGATGCGCGGGAGTCCACGTGACCAAACGCGGGGGGATCAGCCGCTGGGGTTGCCGACCTGGCTGAGACCGAAGCCGGTCATGTCGCTGTACGTGTACGGGAAGTTCAGCCCGGGCACGACGTCGACCTGGCCGGTCGCCGGATCCACGCGGTAGGCCTCGTTGTTGTAGATCGCCGGGCCCCACACGTAGCCGTTGAAGTCGATGCTGACGCCGTGCACGTAGTTGGGCACGTCGAGCGACTGCACCACGGCGAGCGTCTCGATGTCGACGCCGACCATGGGGTCGTTGGCCAGCCAGATGAGGTCTTGGCCGTCGGGCATGCAGCCGCCACCGCCGCCCACCTGCGCGGTCTGCCAGGTGCCGGCGTCGTAGTCGTAGCGGCCGACCTCGTAGCTGCAGGTCCACACGCGGTCGTTGCGGTCGACCGCCATGCCGTAGCCGCTGGTCGCCATCGGGAAGGTCTCGACGTCGTAGTTGGCGAAATCGACCCGCACGATGTGGCCCTGGCCCAGCTGGCTGCCCCAGAAGTCGTTGTCGCTGTTCACGGCGCCGCCGTAGATGCCGTAGTACCCCGCGATCACCTCCGGCGGCAGCGGCACGGTCTGCTCGACCGTGCCGGTCTCGCCGTCGAGCAGCACGACGTCGATGAGCGGATCGTTGGCGCCCGAGGTCCACACCTTGGTGTCGTCCCAGCGGCACAGCTGGTCGTTCCACACGCCGGTGGTCCACGCGACCGGCCGCTGGCTGACGTAGGCCATCGGCGTGTGCCAGCCGACGCAGCCGTCGGGCCACGGCTTCACGTCGCCTGCGCCGCTCGAGGTGTTGCTGGCGTCGGGGCAGTTGTCGTGCAGCGCGTAGATCATCGTCACGCCGCCGTTGCGGTTGCCGATGGCCATGTCGCCGTTGAGGTTGACCGAGGTGCGCGACGGGTTGCCGTTGCTGTCGGGCCGCGTGATGTAGCGGCCCTCCTCCACCAGCGTCTCGGTGTTGATCTTGCTGACGGTGCTCTCGTTGGAGTTCGCGATCCAGATGTACGAGAAGTCCGTGCCGCCGCCGCCGCCACCTTTGCCGGTGCCGCAGTGCAGATCGACGTCGGGCTGCGCACCGAGATCGAACTTGGGTCCCTCGCCGGCGCTGTTGCTGTTGCCCGAGTCGGCCTCGGTGGCTGCGCTCGCGCTGCCCATCGTCGCGCTCGCGCTGCCCTGCGTCGCACTCGCGCTCGCGCTCGCCGAGTCGGTCGCACCGTCGGTGCCGGTGGCACCGTCGGTCGCGCTCGCCGATGCGCTCGCGGAGATGCCCGAGGCCTCGCCCTCTTCCGCGCTCGCGCGCATGTTGCTGGCACCATCGCCGCACGCGGAAACGGCCGCGCCCGAGGTCAACGCGCTCAAGGCAAGGATCGTCGCCGCGTGGGTTCGCATCGCGCGACAGTATCGCGGACAAATCGGCGCGACGCGAAGCTTTCGGCGCGGCCAGACCGCGTGACGCCACGCGTGGGCGCGGCGCCCGAGGTGTTCCCCCGCACGATCGCCGGACGCCGCCGACGGCGCCCGACGGTTGCGGTAGCTTTGCCCGCGATGCTCCGCTGCGTGCTCTCGCTGGCGCTCTCGATCGTGATCGGTTGTGCACACTCGCGCGCGCCCGCGCCGGTGTCACCGAGCTCGCCGGCGACGCCGATGACGCCGGTCGTCGCCGATGTCGGGCCCGCGGCACCGAGTGAATCCCCGCGCCCCAGCGGTCGGCCGTGGCGCGACGCGCTGCGCGAAGGTCGGGTGGCGCTGCGGCTCGAGGGCTTCGTGCCCGCCCGCGGCGCGACCGAACCCTTGGTCGACGCGGTGCTGTTCGGCGACTTCACCGACCCCACCAGCGCGACGATCGCCGCGGCGTTCGAGCGTGCACGGCTGCGCTGGCCCGACGACGTACGCGTGCGCTTCGTGCACGTGCCGATGCCGACGCGACCGATGGCGCGGCTCGACGCGACCGCGGCCATCGAGGCCGGACGCAGCGACCGCTTCTGGCCCATGGTCGATCGGCTCTTCGCCGACCCGCCCGCGGACCGGGCCGCGCTGGCGCGCGCGGCCGGCGAGCTCGGCATCGGCGCCGACGCGCTGGCCGCGGCGCTCGATGGCGACGCGCACCGCGACTGGATCGACGCCGACCTGGCGCGCGCCCGCGCGCTGGGCATCGCGCGTCCCGGGGTCGGCTTCGTCAACGGCCGCGCGGTGCCCGTCGGCGCCGACGCCATCGTCGAGCTCATCGAGGACGAGCGCGACGACATGGCCGAGCTCGTGCGGCAGGGACTGCCGCGCGTGGAGATCGGCGCGGAGATCCTCGCCGTGGCCGCGACGCCCTCGCCGCTGTCGGCGCCCTCGCCGACCGATGCGGTCGACCCGGCGGTGAACTACGCCGTGCCCGCGCGCGGTGCCCCGGTGCTCGGGCCGCTCGACGCACCGGTGACGATCGTGATCTTCGCCGACTTCCAGTGCCCGTTCTGCGCGCGCGTGCAGGCGACGCTCGCGACGCTGCGCGAGCGTCACGGCGACGAGCTGCGCATCGTGTACCGCAACCTGCCGCTGGCGTTCCACACCGAGGCGCGCAACCTCGCCAAGCTCGCGCTGGCCGTGCGTGCACTGTCGGGCCGCAAGGGACCGCGCGCGGCGGATGCGAAGTTCTTCGCGTTCCATGATCTGTTGTTCGCGCGCAAGGAGCTGGGCGCGGCGAACTGGCGGCCGTTCGCGAAGCGGCTCGGGCTCGATCCCAAGCGCGTCGCCAAGGCTGCGACCGCGCCCGCGATCGAGGCGCAGATCGCCGAGGACGAGCGCGACGCGGCGGCGTTCGGCGCCCGCGGCACGCCGAGCTTCTTCGTCAACGGGCGGCCGCTGCAGGGGGCGCAGCCGATCGAGGCGTTCGAGACGTTGATCGCCGAGGAGCTCGCGAAGGCGCGGGACTTCGCGAGCAATGATCCGGGCGGCGCGGGGACGTTCTACGATCGGTTGATCGTGGGGTTCGCAGCGGCGCCGCGCGGGTGAGACCGGACTACCCGCACGACCCTGGCGTGATCCCCATCATGCTCAGCTGCGGTGCGCTGCAGCTCTGGCCGTCGGGGCAGTCGCCGTCGACGACGCAGTCGCTGCAGATGCCGACCGCCGCGTTGCCCATCATCACCGAGGCGAGGCCGCAGAAGCCCGACAGGCACGCGGTGCCGTCGCCCACGAGGTTGCCCATGCCGTCGTCGACGACCGGGCAGCCGCCGCCGAGCTCGACCGTGCCGGGATCGACGCAGCCGCGGTAGCCCGAGAACGCGTTGCCCTCGAACACCGGGGCGCACAGCTGCGGCTCGGTGCACGCGGTGGTGTCGCTGCACTCGCTGCAGCGGTGCGGGCCGCTGTCGCCGAACAGGCGCGCGCACACCAGCGGACCCGCGCAGCCGCGATCGCTGTCGCAGCCGTCACCGAGCTCGCCCGCGGTGCAGATCGCATAGCCGGTCGCGAAGTCGAACGAGCACGTGCCCATGCCGCAGTCGGCATCCATCTCGCACTCGGAGCACACGCCGCCGCCGGGTCCGGGCGCGTCGCGGCAGAAGCCCGACTCGCAGTCGTCCGGCACGAAGCACTCGGCGCCGTTGGGCTGCGGCCCGCCGGTGCCGGAGGTGTCGACCGGGTTGATGAAGCCCATCGTGCCCGCGTCGGCGGCGCTGTCGCTGCTGCCCGTCGCGGCGGTGTCGGTCGCGTCGGTGGTCGCACTCGACGCGGTCGTCGTGCTCGTGCTCGCCGCGGTGGTCGCGGTCGTGGTCGCGGTCGTGGTCACGCCGCTGCTGCCCTCGGCACCGGTCGAGCCCGTGCCGGTGCTGCTGCTGCTGCTGCTGCTGCTGCCCTCGCTGCCCTCGGGCGTGCGCGCGACGCAGCCGCCCAGGGTGAACGCGACGATGAACGGGACCAACGGACGACGACGCATGGCGAGACCTCGTGCGGCGGCGATGCTGCGACCCCGCCGGCCCCCACGTCCAGCTGCCCGGCACGGCTTTACGCCGGGCTTACGCCGCGCGTGTGTCAGCGCAGCTCGATGTCGAAGCCCATGCGGGCGGTGCGACCGAACTTGCCCCGCACCGTCACCGACAGGTCGATCGGGTTCGCGCCGCCCAGGCGCCGCAGCGGCACGTCGAGCTTCTGCCGCCCGCCGCGGTTGCGGATCGGCGTGCGCAGCAGCTCGACCCAGCCCTCGCCCCCGGCGGCACGGCCCTCGATCACGAACTCGAAGTCGCCGCGCACGTTCTTGAGGTCGCCGTCGTCGACCGCGAACCAGCCCTCGAGCTGCTCCCCGGCCGGCTCGACGCCGCCGAGCACCATCGTCGCCGGCGTCTCGCCGGTGGCCTCGACGATGACCGCGGGCCCGATGAGGCGATCGATCTTGAGCGGGCCGTTGGAGAAGCCGGTGACGTCGTCGGCCTTGCCCGCGCGCAGCCAGCCGCTGGTCAGGTGGGACTCGGCGAAGAAGCCCGCGGCGTAGCGCGCGACCAACACCGCGACCACCAGCGCCCCCAGCGTCGCGATCATCCACGGCCGCAGCGCGCGCTCGATCGCGGCGAGCCACCGCGCCGCGCGGACGTGCATGCCCAGCAGCAGGCCGCACACCGCCATGCCCGCGGCCCACAGCCCCACGCCGAGCAGGTCGGCCGCGAGCCAGTGGCGGTAGCGCAGCTCGTAGACGCCGTCCTCGGCGTCGATCGCCAGCAGCATCGGGTCGGTCGCCGGCGTCATGTTGCCCTTGCCGGTGCGGAACTCGCCCGCGCGGCGGGCCGCCTGCGTGGCGATGGGACCGTTGCCGGTCGCGGGCACCTCGTACCACTCGACCGGCACGCCGTCCTTGAGCAGCTGCCAGCGGGGGTAGCCCGCGATGTTGAACTCGAGCCGACTGCCCTCGCCCGCGCCGGTGACCCGCACCGCCACGCGCTCGTGGTCGGCGTCGTCGACCAACACCTCGAGCTCGCCGTCGCCGACGATGCGCGCGACCTGCTCGGTCACCGCGCGCTCGAAGACCTTGATCTTGCCGAAGCGCTTGACGACCTTCGCGTTGCGGCCGCCGCTGACGCCGACGACGTACTTGACCCGCAGCCGATCGAGCACACTGGCCTGCTCGGTCTCGGGCCGGTGCACGAACACCTCGCCGGGGGTGTAGCCGAGCTTGTACGCCGGCGCGTGGTTGTACACCGGCGCATCGGCGTAGACGTGGCTGTGGCGCTTGGCCTTGTACGCGAAGCGGAAGTACTCGTCGCGCTTGTCCCACTTGTTGCGCGCCCACTCGTTGAAGGCGGCGAAGTCCTTCTCGAAGCGCTTGTCGCCCTTGATGTGCTGCGTGCGGAAGTCACCGACGCCGCCGCGCTTGGCCTCGTAGGCCGCACCGCCGACGATGCCGCCCGCGACGCCCAGCGCCAGCACGAAGCCGCCCAGCGCCAGCGCGGTGCTGCGGCCGTCGCGATCGGGCCGGCGCCAGCGCGCCCAGGCGAAGCGCGCCAGCGCCACCGGCACCGCACCGGCGGCGAGGAACAGGCCCGGCTTGGCGCAGATGATGAAGCGCTGGTACTGCAGGTAGCGGAAGCTCTCGGACAGCCAGTCGAGCCGGAAGCGGAAGAAGAAGTCCGACGTCGACATCATCCACAGCAGCACCGCCAGCACCGCCAGGCCCTTGGCGAAGCGCTGGCCGCGGACGATGCACCACAGCAGACCGACCACGATGGTGTAGCCGACCACCGGCTGCATGTGCTTGGCCCACGAGCCCGCGGCGACGCGCGAGAGCATGGTGCCCAGATCGCTGTAGAGCGTGCCGAAGTTGGCCATCCACGCGCGGTTGGCGAACAGCGGCACGACCCACCACGCGGCCAGGGCCGCGCCGGTGGCCGTGGCCGCACCGAAGCCGACCAGCACCCGCGCCATGTCGGCGCGCAGGCCCAGCGCGAGCACCATGACCAAGGTGCCCAGCGCGACCATCGGCAGCGCGATCGGATGGGCCAGCAGCGCGCAGCACACCAGCACCGCCGGCAGCACCAGCTTGCGCGGGGCCAGCTGCGGCATCTTGCACGCGAGCGTGATCTCGGCGAGCGCCCACCAGATCAGCGCGACGGCGATCGGCTGCAGCCACACGCCGAAGTAGACCGTGTACGCCCAGCCGCCCTCGCGCAGCACGCCCTCGTCGAGGTAGCCCAGCGTGGCCGCGAACACGCCGGCCATCGGCCCCAGGCCCATCGCCCGCGACACCCGCAGCAGCGCGAGTCCCTGCATGACGTAGCCGGCGGCGAACACGAAGCCGTAGCAGTTGGCCCACGGCAGCGTGCCGAACGACAGCCCGCGCAGCAGCAGCACCGCGACGTCGCCCAGCACCGGGTAGAGCTCGCCCAGCGGGAAGCCGAAGTACCAGTAGGTGCTCCAGCCCGACAGGTGTCCGCCCTTCCACTCCTCGCCCAGCATCCACGCGCGCGCGAGGTGGATCGTGTGATCCTGCGACAGCGGCATCTTGCCGATCGGCCCGGGCCAGATCAGCGCGCACGCCAGCACGACGACGATCCACGCCGGCCAGTGGCGCGCCAGCGTCATGCCGATGGTACGTACGCGATCGAACACGCGACCCATTGGCGATGGCGACATGGCGGCGGAAGCGGCGGGCCCTCCCCCGTGGTGGGGGCCGAGGCCGGCGGAGTCTATGCCGGGGCTCGCGGCGCAGCAACAAGGCCCGCGGGCCGCGCGATGCGCTCGCGTGGTCGCGACCGACCCACCGGCGAGCCGCTGTGGTAAAGCATCCGGGCCGTACGCTTGTGGAAACGCACGGTTAGGCCTTTTCCATGACCGACCTCGTCCCGACCTCGCCGACCGAGTCCGTTGCGATCTCGCAGACCGGAACCTTCATGCACGAGCACGCCGGGGTCACGATCGTGATCCCCGCGTACAACGAGGAGCGCGGCGCCGGACCGGTGATCGAGGAGCTGCTCGCACTGCTGCGCCGCGAGCTGCGGCAGGTGCCGTGGGAGGTGCTCATCGTCGACGACGGCTCCAAGGACAAGACCGCCGAGGTGATCGAGAAGTACGTCTGCGACGAGCTGCGGCTGATCCGTCACCCGCACAACCGCGGCTACGGTGCCGCGATCAAGACCGGGGTCGCCAACGCGGCGCACCCGTGGATCCTCATCACCGACGCCGACGGCACCTACCCGGCCAAGCACATCCCCGAGCTGCTGGGCTACCGCCGCCACTTCCACATGGTCGTGGGCGCACGCACCGGGCCCAAGGCCGCGGTCGCGCTGCTGCGGCGCCCGCCCAAGTTCGTGCTGCGCAAGCTCGCGTCGTACCTGAGCCGGCAGGACATCCCGGATCTGAACAGCGGCCTGAGGCTCATGCGCAAGGACATCCTCGAACGCTTCGAGAACATCTTGCCGGATCAGTTCAGCTACACCACCACCATCACCTTGGCGATGTTCTCCGCCGGCCTGCACGTCAAGTTCGTGCAGATCGACTACCTCAAGCGCGAGGGCAAGTCGAAGATCCGCCCCATCGCCGACACCATCGGCTTCACCAAGCTGATCTTCCGCACGGTGCTGTACTTCGACCCGCTGCGGGTGTTCATCCCCGCCGCGGGCATCTTCATCGTGCTCTCGTTCATGGTCGGCCTGGGCAGCTTCTTCGCCGGGCAGCTGATGGATGTGACCACGGTGCTGCTGTTCACCACCGGCTTCCACCTGCTGATGATGGGCATGCTCGCCGACATGCTCAACCGCAGGTTGCCGTGAGCTCGTCGCCGCCCGCGTCGGCGCCCCCGCCCGCGGGCGAGCCGACCCCCGCGCCGCTGCGGCGCATCCGCTTCGACTGGCGCATCTTGCCGGTGTTCGCGGTCACCGGCGGCGTGATGTTCGTGCTGGTGCGCAAGCTCGCCGGGCCCGAGGCGTTCTTCGCCGCGCTGGCCAACGCCGACTGGAACCTGCTGGCGCTGGCGCTGGTGCTGCTCGCGATCAACCTCGCGCTGGCGGCCAAGCGCTGGATCGTGGTGCTGGCGGCGCTGGGCTACCGCGTGCCGATGAAGCGCGCGCTCGAGGCCATGCTCGCGACCTGGCCACTGGCCCTGATCACGCCGGCGCGCGCCAGCGACGTGCTGCGCGGCGTGGCCATCCGCGACTTCGCGCCGGCGTTCGTCGGGGCCGGCAGCGTGCTGGCCGAGCGCGCGATCGATCTGCAGAGCCTGTGCCTGATGACCATCGTGGGCGCCGGCCTGGCCGGCGTGCCCTCGGTGGTGGTGCTCGCGATCGCGATGCTGCTGTTCGAGTGGACCGTGATCCTGCTCATCGTGCGCAAGTCGGTCTTCATCACGCGCATGCCGCTGCTGCGGCGGCGGCCGGAGAAGGTCGAGCAGGTGCTGCTCGCCTTCGGTGCGCTGCTGCAGCGGCCCAAGCTGTTGCTGTATGCCGCGGTGCTGTCGCTGGGCTCGTGGGGCGCCGCCATCGCGATGCTGCAGACGCTGCTGTGGATGACCCACGCCCAGGTCGACCCGACCGTGACGTTCGCGCTGTGGCCCGCGGCGGTGCTGGCGGGCATGGTCCCGATCACGCTCGCCGGCATGGGCACGCGCGACGGCGCGTTCGTGTACCTGCTGCGCGTGACCGGCTACACGCCCATCCTCGAGGGCTCGCTGCTGGCCTCGACCTTCGGCTACGCGGTCCTGGGCACGCTGCTGTTCGCCCTGGCCGGGATCCCCTTCACGGTGCGGTTCGTGCTACGTGTCTCGCGGGGCGAGGCGCCCCGACCGCCCGATGCCCCGGGCGCGTGAGCCGCCGCCTCGCCGCTGCAACGACGAGGATGAGCATGTCCGAGCGCTTTCCCCAACCTCCCGCTGGCCACCGCGACTGGTACGCGTTCGAGGCGATCCGCGCGCTGCCGCGGATCATCTTGATGGTCGACAAGAACCCGTTCTCGAACACCTTCGGCTGCTTCGATCGCGAGTTCTGGCACTACCGCACCATCGACTTCCCCTGCGGCATGAGCCAGGAGTTCTGCCTCGCGCTCGCGCTCGCGTACAAGCACCCGTTCCCGCACAACCCCTACTACCGCAACGAGCGCATGCGCGAGCTCGTCATCGGCGCGATCGAGTTCGCCAAGAACTGGTCGCACGCCGACAGCTCCTGCGACGACTACTTCCCGTTCGAGCGCGCGCTCGGGGCCCACGTGTTCTCGACCTACGCGATGGCGGAGAGCTACCGCGTGCTCGGGCTCGAGCGCCCCGACCTGCTCGAGTTCCTGCGCCGCCGCGGCACCTGGCTGGTGAAGAACAACGAGAGCGGTCAGCTCGCCAACCACCAGGCCCTGGCCGCGCTGGCGCTGTACACCGTCTACGAGCTGACCGGCGACGCCGCGCTCAAGAAGGCCAGCGACGACTTCCGCGACATCACGCTGTCGTGGCAAAACGAAGAGGGATGGTTCCAGGAGTACGAGGGCGCCGACCCCGGCTATCACTCGTGCTCGATCGCGTTCTTGGCCAAGCTGTGGCGCAAGAGCCAGGATCCGAGCCTCATCGCACCGATCGGCCGCGCGATCGAGTTCGCCAGCTACTTCATGCACCCCGACGGCTCGTACGCCGGCGAGTACGGCAGCCGCAACACCTACCACTTCTATCCCCACGGCTTCGAGGTCTTCGCCGACCGCTTCCCGCTCGCGGGTCGCATCGCGCAGAGCTACCTCGAGCGCGGCCTGCCGGAGCGTCGCCGCTACTTCAACGACGACAACCGCATGTGCGCCCACTACGTCTACGACTGGATGCAGTCGTGGCTCGACTGGCAGGGCGACCACCGCGACGGCACGCTCGAGCAGCACCGCGGGCCCTTCACCAAGTGGTTCCCCAACGCCAAGCTGTTGGTGAAGAAGACGCCCAAGTACTACGCGGTGCTGGCCATGAACAAGGGCGGCGTGCTCAAGGTCTACGACGACCACGGTCCGCTCTACAGCGACACCGGCCCGATCCTCAAGACCACCGACGGTGACGTGCTGGTCTCGCACATGGTCGACGACCACAGCTGCGAGGCCGACCCCGCCGCCGGCCGCTTCGCGACCAAGGGCCGCATGAGCAAGCGCAAGCACCAGCTGCCCAGCCCGGTGAAGCAGGCGGCGTTCCGCGCGATGAACCTGACGCTGGGGCGCTACAACCCGCACCTGGTGCGCTCGACGCTGCAGAAGATCCTCATCACCGGCAAGCCCCGCACCGAGGTCTCGTTCGCGCGGCAGATCGAGTTCACCGAGGACGCGGTGACCGTGCGCGATCGTCTCGACGCCCACGGCAGCAACGTCAAGTTCGCGCGCCTGGCCATCGGCAGCGACGCGACCTCGATCTACGTCGCCAACTCGACCAACTACCAGGAGTCGATGCTGATGCCGTGGATCGAGCTGTCGAACTTCGTGCCCGCGCTCAACGAGCAGCGCACGGTCGAGCTGCCGCCGCGCGTGATCGATCGCGCGCACTGTGGCTACCCGCTCGACAAGCCCTGAGCTGCACCTGCCCGGCGTCCGCGCGCCCGCGCCTGCGGACCGCGCACGGGCCGGGCGTCACAAATCCTGCCGGCCGGCTCCATCGGGACAGCGACCCGGGCACCGCCGGTCGCGGGGCTTGCCCGTCTGCACGGGATCCCGCATCGTGCTGCCCCCAACGCCGGCCTGCGCCGGCACGCATGCCGCAGCTGCGGCCACGAACCGAGGAGACGACGACACCATGGGCCTGCTCTCGAAACTGACCGGGATGACCTCGACCAAGCAGCCGACCGACGACGTCCTGCTGGTCCATTCGATGCTGCTGATGGCGGGCGCGGACGGCGTGATCGAGGACGAGGAGATCGCGACGGTGCAGGCGTTCGTGACGTGCCTGTCGGAGTTCAAGAACCAGAACTTCGGTCAGCTGGTCGAAGACGCCAGCAAGATGATGCGCAAGTACCCCTCCGTGAAGGAGTCGGTCGCAGCGCTGCAGCACATCAGCACGCCGGCGCTGCGCCACAAGGCCTTCGTGCTCGCGGCCGACATCGCGATGTCGTCGGGCGACGTCGACGAGACCGAGGATCAGCTGCTCGAGACCATGCAGCGGCTGCTGCAGGTCGACGACCGCACCGCGCAGACGGTGATCTGGGCGCTGCAGCAGAAGTACGCGCGCTAGCGATCGCGCGCGTCCGTCACGATGCCGGCGGCTGCTGCAGGCACGCCTGCAGCGCCTCCGACGGCGTGAACCCGCAGCTGCCGTCGGCCTGGCGCTCGCACACCGCGTCGGCGTAGCAGGCGTACTCGGGCCGGTACTCGCAGGTCGTCACGACGTCCTCGTCGGCGCAGACCGTGCCCGAGCAGCCGGTCTTCTTGCACGGCGCGGGCGCGGCCCCGCCCTCGCCGGCGCCGGGGCCCGCGGTCGCGTCGGCCGCACCGCCGCTGGGGTCGGGCGCGGCCGAGCCGGCGGGCTTGTTGCAGGCGACGAAGCTGCCGAGCAGCAGCCCGGCGATCACGGCGAGACGAGTCATCGGCGCGTTCATGTCGCAGACGCGGCGGTCCTTCGCCCGCCGGCGTGCGCGCGACCACGCTCGCGCCGTCGATGGACGCGACGCTCCCGTGCCCCGGGCGCTGCGCGAGCAGATCCTGTCCGCACCCGCGCGGAGGCTCTCAGCGCTGCCGCAGCCAGCGCGCGAAGACCTCGAGCCCGTCGCGCAGCGGCGTCTGCGGGCGGAAGCCCAGCACGCGCTCGGCCTTGCCCACGTCCGCGAAGGTCCGCGGCACGTCGCCGGGCTGCTCCGGCAGCCGCTCGATGCGGGCGCGGACCCCGAGCACGCTCTGCAGCGCCTCGACCAGCTCCGCCAGCGTCACCGGACTGGAGTTGCCGAGGTTGAAGACCTCGTGACCGGTGTGCTGCAGCGCGATCGCGCCGGTGACCCCGGTGATGATGTCGTCGACGAAGGTGTAGTCGCGGCTGGTGGACCCGTCGCCGTACAGCGGGATGGTCTCGCCGCGCAGCATGGCCTCGGCGAACTTGCGGATCGCGAGGTCGGGGCGCTGGCGCGGCCCGTAGACCGTGAAGAAGCGCAGCGACACGATCGGCAGCCCGTACAGGTGGCTGTACGCGTGGCACATCGCCTCGTTGGCGAGCTTGGTCGCGCCGTAGGGCGAGGCCGGGCGCAGCAACGCGTCGGTCTCGGCGAACGGCACCTTGGTGTTGAGGCCGTAGACCGAGCTCGACGACGCGAACACGAACTTGGCCACGCCGCCGTGGCGCGCGGCCTCGAGCAGGTTGAGCGTGCCCACGCCGTTGGTGCTCTCGTACAGGAACGGATCGGTCAGCGACGGCCGCACGCCCGCGCGCGCGGCCAGGTGCACGATGGTGCGCGGCGCGTGCTCGCGCACCAGCGCGGCCATGCGCGCGCCGTCGCGGATGTCGGCCTCGACCAGGCTGTAGCGCGGGTGCTGCAGGTGCGCGCGCACGTTGTCGCGCTTGAGCGCGGGCGCGTAGTAGTCGTTGAAATCGTCGACCACGACCACGCGGGCACCGCCCGCGAGCAATCGATCGACGAGGTGGCTGCCGATGAAACCGGCGCCACCGGTGACCAGGAACGTCTCGTCACGCATCGTGAGATCCACCAAGGGCAAGACCGCGACAGCCGCGGCGTGCGTGCAGTATACCCGCGGGGACGGGCCCGCGCCCGCGCCGTGATGGACGAGCCCGCGAGCAGCAACGCGCGCAAGCACGAGAGCCGCAACCCGCTGCAGCGGGCGCTCATCGCCCACTTCACCGCGGTGCTGTGCCGCGAGGTCGCGGCGCTGCGTCCGCGGCGGGTGCTCGAGCTGGGCTGCGGCGAGGGCTACATGCTCGACGCGCTGGCCCGTGCGGGCATCGGCGCCGAGCTCGTCGGCGTGGAGCTGGACGCCGGCGCAGTGGCGCACGCGCGTGCGCGGCTGGGCCCGCGCGCGACCATCCACCACGCCGACGTGCGCGCGCTCGATCCGGCGCTGCGGGCCGATTGCGTGCTCGTGCTCGAGGTGCTCGAACACCTCGAGCAACCCGCCGCGCTGCTGCCTGCGATCGCGGCCCGCTGCGCGCCGTGGCTGGTCGCGTCGGTGCCGTGGGAGCCGCTGTTCCGCGGCCTCAACCTGCTGCGCGGCCGCCACCTGTCGCGGTGGGGCAACCACCCCGAGCACCACCAGACGTGGTCGCGCCGCGGCTTCGTCTCGCTGTTGCAGCAGCACTTCGAGGTCGTGCGCACGCCGCTGGTGCCGCCGTGGACCATGGTCGTGGCGCGCACGGCGACGTAAGCTGGTAGGCTGACGGACGAAGGTGGATCCCGTCGCGATCTGTGCGGTCGTACCGGTGTGGGACGAGGTCGAGTCCCTGCCGCAGCTGCGTCGGGAGCTGGTCGCCGCGCTGGCCGCGACCGGCCGCAGCTTCGAGATCCTGTTCGCCGACGACGGCAGCACCGACGGCAGCGGCCCGCTGCTCGATCGCTTCGCGGCCGAGGATCCGCGCATCCGCGTGGTGCACCTGCGCAAGCACTTCGGCAAGTCGCCGGCGCTCGCGGCCGCGTTCGAGCGCGTGCGCGCCGAGATCGTGGTCACGCTCGACGGCGACCTGCAGGACGACCCCGCGTGCATCGGCGACTTCCTCGCGCGCATCGACGCCGGCGCCGACCTGGTCTCGGGCTACAAGCAGGTGCGTCACGATCCGGTGGGCAAGACCCTGCCCTCGAAGTTGTTCAACCGCGTGGTGCGCTGGGTCTCGGGCGTGCCGCTGCGCGACTTCAATTGCGGCTTCAAGGCCTACCGCATCGAGTGCATCCGCGAGCTCAGCGTCTACGGTGGCTTCCACCGCTTCTTGCCGGTGCTGGCGAGCGAACGCGGCTTCCGCATCGAGGAGCTGGTGGTGCAGCACCGACCGCGGCAGCACGGCAAGAGCAAGTTCGGCATGGGCCGGCTGTTCGAGGGTTCGCTCGATCTGCTGACGGTGCTGATGGTCACGCGCTTCCGTACGCGACCGCTGCACCTGTTCGGCATGCTCGCGGGCATCAGCGGCGCGGTCGGGCTGTCGCTGCTGAGCTACCTGACGGTGCTGTGGTTCCAGGGCGAGCCCATCGGCACGCGTCCGCTGCTGACGCTGGGTGTGCTGCTGACGATCGCGTCGATCCAGTTCGTCGGCACCGGCCTGGTCGCCGAGCTCTTGGTGCGCACGACCATCAACCCGCGCGAGATCGTCTCGGTGCGCGAGGGCCCGCTGCCGCTGCCGGCGGCCAGCGCTGCCAGCCTGCCGGCCGCCGACGCGACGTCGCCCTCGCCGGCGCCGGTCGAGCCCGCGGCGGGCACGGAGCGGGCCTCGTGAGGACGATCGTGCAGCGGGTGCGCGAAGCCAGCGTGGAGGTCGACGGCGAGATCGTCGGTGCCATCGGCCTGGGGCTGGTCGCCTACGTCGGCATCGAGCCGGGCGACGACGAGCCCGACGTCCTCACGATGTGCCGCAAGCTCGCCGAGCTGCGGCTGTTCCCCGGCAAGACGCCGATGGATCTCGACGTGCGCGAGGTCGGCGGGGCCGTGCTCGCGATCAGCCAGTTCACGCTGCTGGCCTCGGTGCGAAAGGGCCGACGTCCCAGCTTCGATGGGGCCGAACGCCCCGAGCGGGCCAAGCACCTGTACGAACGCGTGTGCGAAGAGCTGAGGTCGCTGGGCCTCGTCGTCGCGCAGGGCCGCTTCGCCGCGCACATGATCGTGCGTCAGGTCGGCGAGGGTCCGGTCACGATCCCGATCGCGACGCGCAGCGGCGCTTTGCTGTGAAACGTCGATCCGCGCTCGAATCCACCGGGCGCTGATCCTCGGATCAGTGACGCGCGAACGCTCGACGAAGGGACGATTCGCGATCGGTCGGCCCGCGAGAGTGCTTGCGCCCGACGTGGACTCCGCTACCTTGAAATGTCGATGCGGACGGCGTTGGCGTTGGCGATGGCGTTGGTGTGTGCGTGTGCGACCTCCGAGCGAGGTCCCGAGTCGGCCGAGATCGAGGCCACGCTGCGCGCGGGCGGATTCCCGTCGCCGGCGAACTACCCCGGCAACGGCAACATCGGGGTCTACGAGGGCAACAGCACCGCCAGCGAGGAGTGCCTGATCTACACCACCGTCGGCACCGAGGTGCACCAGGGTCCCGCGGACGGGCCCATCATCGCCAACATCGTCGGCAACACCATCGTCGACCCGACCACCGGCGCGACGTTGTGCACGCGCGACGGCAACGAGCTGGTCGAGCGCGTCCGCGTCGGCGCGCTCGAGACCGACACGGTGCTGTTCACGGTGATCGGTCGCTGGGTCTTCGACGGCGACATCGTGCTGACCGGCAAGACCCTGCCGCAGATCCTGGCCGAGCTCGATCAGAAGCTGCTGTACACCTTCGACGGCCCGCACATCTACGATCACTCGCCGTGGGACGGCGAGGTGCTCGCGACCGCGACCGCGCCGCTGAGCAACGCGAGCAAGACCCGCAAGCTGGTGCTCTCGGCCATGATCGCGGCCGAGTGCGGCGGCCTGGGTCTGTGGGCCGACGAAGAGCACTGAGCCGGCGGTCCCGCCTCGCGCGGCGCGTCGAG
>JAIBBS010000370.1 GCA_019694555.1 Nannocystaceae bacterium | reverse complement strand
GGCGGCGACGGCGGCACGGCGCGTGCGGCCGCGACGGGGTCGCGCGCACGGATGGTCCACGCGACCGCGACCAGGACCAACGCCATGGCCGCGACCGCATCGAGGGTGATGGGCTCGCCCGCGGCGGCACCGAGCACCAGCGCCACCACCGGGTTCACGTAGGCGTAGGTCGCGACCTTGGCCGGCGCGACGCGACCGAGCAGCCACGTGTACGTGGCGAAGCCGACCACCGAGCCGACCGCGACGAGGTAGACCCACGCGAGCACGGCCGGCGCGTCGAGCTGCGACGGCACCGCGAGCTCGCCCGCGCACGCGCCCACGATCGCCAGCAGGGTCCCGCCGGCGAGCATCTGCGTGCCCGCGGCCATCAGCGCCCCCATCGGCTCGCGTCCACGCCGCAGCGACAGCGAGCCGTGGGCCCACGCTGCCGCGCCGAACACCAGCCACAGCGACGCCGCCGGCAGGCCGGCGCCCGGACGCACGAGCCACGCGACGCCGCCGAAGCCCAGCAGCAATCCGATCCACGCCGACAGCGGCGTGCTCTGGCCGCGCAACCGACCGAGCACCGTCATCCACAGCGGCACGGTCGCGATCAGCATCGCCGCGGTGCCCGAGGGCACGCCCGCGGCCTGACCGTAGGCGACGCTGCCCGAGCCGATCGTGAAGAGGAACGCGCCGATCACCGCGGCGGTGCGCCACTGCGACGCGCTCGGTCGCGGCGCGCCGCGCCTGCGCGCGATCACGTAGAGGATCGCGCCCGCGGTCGCGAAGCGCAGCCCCGCCGAGAGCCCCGCCGGCGCAGCCGCGACGAGGTGGCGCAGCGCGAGGTACGTCGAGCCCCAGACCAGGTAGAGCGTCGCGAACGCCAGCGGCACCGCCAGCCGCGACGTCGATCGAGTCGATGATGACAATCGAGACAATTGTACGGGCGCGTTCACGAGAAGGGGCGGCAAAGCGGGCGAATTCTTCGCTCCGCCGCCCAACGATAGCCCCGCGCCGCGACGGCGCAATTGCTTTATTGTCGCGGTGACAATGTGGACGCCGCAGCTGGCCCGACTCGAGGGACCGCGCTACCTCGCGATCGCGGATGCGATCGCGGACGACGTCGCGGCGGGGCGCCTGACGACCGGACAGCGGATGCCGACGCACCGCGAGCTCGCGGACGCGTTGGGCCTGACGGTCGGCACGATCACGCGCGCGTACGCGGTCGCGATCGAACGCGGGCTGCTCAGCGGTGAGGTCGGCCGCGGCACCTTCGTGCGCGGCACACCACCGCGCGCACGCATGACCCGGCTGACGCCGCGCGATCCCGACGAGCGCGTCGGCGTCGATCTGGCGCTGAACTTCCTGCGTGTGCCGGAGCACGACGGCGTGTTCGCGCGCGCGCTCGCGGAGCTGTCGCGGCGACCGGATCTGCCGGCGTTGTTCGACGAGTACAAGCCGCAGCCGGGCACACGCGAGCACCGTGCCGCGGGCGCGCGCTGGCTCGCGCGCGCAGGGCTGACGGTCGCGGCCGAGGACGTGCTGGTGTGCGCCGGGGCGCAGCACGCGTTGACGGTCGCGCTGCTGACACTGACGCGGCCCGGCGACGCCATCGCGGTGGAGGCGGTGACATACCCCGGCATGCTGGCGCTCGCGCGGTCGCTGGGCCGCACGGTCGTGGGCGTGGCGATGGACGACGAGGGCATGCTGCCGCAGTCGCTCGACGCGGTGTGCCGCACGCGACACCCGCGGCTGGTGTACTGCATGCCGACGGTGCAGAACCCGACCGCGCGCGTGATGTCGACCGCGCGCCGCGAGGCCATCGCGCAGGTGCTGCAGCGGCACGAGACCGCGGTGCTCGAGGACGACGTCTACGGCTTCCTCGCGGCGCAGTGCCAGCTGCCGATCGCGTCCCTGGTGCCGCGGCTGGGGCACTTCATCGCCGCGTGCACCAAGTCGGTCGCGCCGGGGCTGCGCATCGGGTTTCTCGCGGTGCCCCGCGGCGAGGGCGGGCGCTTCACCGAGGCGGCGTGGGCGACAGCGGTGATGGCCCCACCGCTGACCGCCGAGCTCGCGGCGCGGTGGATCGACGACGGCACCGCCGCGCGGCTGGCCGACGCGCGCCGCACCGAAGCCCGCGCGCGCCAGCAGCTCGCGCGCGCGCAGCTGGGCTGCCCGCAGCTGCTCGGCGACCCCGCGGCGTTCCACCTGTGGCTGCCGCTGCCGCCGTCGATCTCCGCCGCGGCCTTCGTCGCCGCGGCGCAGCATCGCGGCGTGCAGGTGGTACCCGGCGAGGCCTTCGCGGCCGGCCACGAGGCGCCCGCGGCGGTGCGCGTGTCGCTGGGGCCGCCGCACGATCACGCGGAGCTGCAGCGGGGGCTCGCGGTGGTCGCGGACGTGCTGCGCGACGATGCGCGCTGGCGCGGCGTGTGACTCGTGCGGGCGATCAGGGACAGGGATCGCCGCCGAGGTTGCCGCACACGACCGCGCCGTTGTCGACGTCGAGCGTCGCGACGAAAGCCTCGGCGTCGGCCTGCGGCAGCATCGGGTTGTCGCGGATGATGATCGAGCCGACGTGCGTGAGCGCGTCGGCGCCGGCGAGGCTGCTCAGCTGCGGGTTGCGGTCGAGCGTCACGCCGTTCTCGACACCGACGAGCGCGCCCAGGCCGCAGAGGTCGGTGATGCCGACCTCGGTCAGCTCGACGTGCACCGCCGTGGTCAGGGTCTCGAGCCCGTCGAGGCTCGCGAGGCCCGGCAGCGCGCTCAGCACGAGGTCGTCGATGCGCGTGACCTCGTCGAGCGCGAGGATCGCATCGAGCTGCGGTGCACCCACGATCCAGACCCGGCCGAGCTCGCCGACCAACGCTGCGCTCGCGCCGTCGATCGACTGCAGCGGCGTGGCGTCGCCGTCGCCGCAGACGCGCAGCCCCTGCACGTGGGTCAGCGCGCCGAGGCCATCGAGGCGCTGCAGGCCCGGGTTGATCACGCAACCGCCCTCGACGGTCTCGCCGCCGACCACGATCTCGCCGTCGAGCCACGCCAACGCGCTCAACCCCTGCAGGTCGGTCAGCGTGAGCTGCTCGAGCACCAGGTCGTCGCCGACCCACTGCAGCTGTGCCAGCGGCGACAGATCGACGATGGGGTCGTCCGCGCCCCCGCCCAGCACGAGCGCACCGCGGATGCACTCGACGCCGGCCGCGTCGTCGACCTCGCCCTGCGACTGCGCGTACACGCCGTCCGCAACGTTGCGGTAGCCCTCGCACGCCGCCACCGAAACGTCGAACACACCGGGTCCACCCGACGAGCTGTCCGCGGCCGACGACGTGCCGGTCGACGACGTCGACACCGCGCCGGTCGTCGAGCTGCCCTCGCCCTGCGACGTCGACGTCGACGTCGACGTGACACCGCTCGAGCCCGAATCGCCGCCGCCGCTGCCGTCGTCGGTGACGGCGGTCGGGCCACAGCCGAGACATCCGAGGATCACGATCGTCGCACGCCGCCGCATGCCCGCCTCCGCACGGCACGCCGCATCCGTGCGTGTCCGTGCGATCGAGCGTGGGCCGTCGCGCGCGCGGCGTCAAGCCGCGCGCG
>JAIBBS010000168.1 GCA_019694555.1 Nannocystaceae bacterium | reverse complement strand
TCGCGCAGCGAAGGGCTCGAGGACGGATCCGACGCGGTCATGGCGGTGGCGCGGGCGCGCGCGGCGTGGCCCGCAGCGCCGCGAGCATCGCACGGCTGGCGCTGCGCAGCGCCGCGATCGCGGCCGCGTCGACCTCGCCGAAGCGTGCGGCCTCGTAGCGGCGCGCGAACTCCACCAGCGCGGCCGCCAGCGCGGGCTCGCTGCGGCCGACGCGGGCGCAGAAGCGCGGCACCGACTCGGCCGCACCCGCGACGTGGCCGCGCCGTGCGAGCCGGGCCTGCAGCCCGCGCCACAACACCGTCTCGAGCCGCGGCGGTGTGCGTCGGGCCCGGCGCCAGCGCGCGACGATCCACGCCAGCAGCCCCGCGCCGCCCAGCGCGAACAGCAGCGGACGCCAGCGCGCCAGCGCGGTGGTGGCACCGCGATCGCGCAGGCCCAGGTTCTCGAACAGCGTGAGCTGCTTGCCCAGATCGTAGTCGATGATCCACTCGAGGTAGGCGTTGCGCACCGCGTCGACCAGCTCGGCCGCGGCCGGCCACCAGCCGGCCTCGTCGCCGGCGACGCGTCCGCCCGGCGGCGTGGGATCGAAGGTGACCCAGCCCAGCGGACCGAAGTCGACCTCGACCCACGAGTGCGCGTCGGCCTGGCGCACCGCGTAGTACTCGCCGACCTGGTTCCAGTGCGCGCCGTAGTAGCCGTTGACGATGCGCGCGGGCACGTCGAGCTCGCGCAACAGCAGCACCATCGCGGTCGCGAAGTACTCGCAGTGCCCGGCCTGGGTGTCGAACAGGAAGCCCTCGATCGGATCGGCGCCTGCGAGCACGCGCTCGGACGGGCGGTTGTCGAGCGTGTAGCGGAAGCCGGCGAGGTGCTCCATCACGGCCTCGACCTGCTCGAGCCGCGTGCGCTGGCCCTGGCCCAGCCGCTGCGCCAGCTCGGCGACCGCGGGTGTGAGCCCGGGCGCGCGCGCGAGGTAGGGCGCGAGCTCGGCCGTCGTCGGCGGCTGCCCCAACGCCTGCAGCTCCTGCCGCGTGGGCGCCCCGATGCGCGAGACGAACTGGTAGCGGATCGGCCCCGGCGCCTTCTCGGCGCGCAGCTCGTCGCTCTTGCCGCCGCGCACGGTGTAGCGCTGCTCGAGCAACCCCCGCGGTGCCAGCCGCACGCCCGCGGGCTCGCTGGCGGCGAACAGCACGTCGACGCCGATGTCCTCGAGCGTGACGGTCGCGAACAGCATCTCGGTCGAGGCCGAAAAGCCCGGCACCGGCACCAGCTCGGGCAGCGCGCGTCGGCTCGCGCGCAGCGGCGACGTGGCGCCGGGGCGCCGCAGCAGCTGCACGAACCCGCCGGGCAGCAGCGCGGCCTCGACGTCGGCGCGGTGCCACCAGCGGCCGCCGCCGTAGGCGTCGAAGCTGCTGCCGCGCAGGTGCCAGGTCGGCCGCTGACCCCACGCGTCGCCGCCGTCGGGCTCGATGCGCATGACCACGGTGTTGTCGGTCTTGATGCGGCCGAAGTCGCCCAGATCGACGGTGCTGGAGAAGCCGCTGGTGTTGTCGCGCGCCAGGCCGCCGCGCAGGAAGAAGCCCACGCCCCAGCGCGGGAACGCCACGAACGTCACGACCGCGCCGATCGCCGCGATGAGACCGACCTGCGCGGCGGCGCGCCACAGGAACGCGCGCGAGCGCATGCCCTCGCGCGCGACGCTGGCGGCGGTGCGGGCCCCGAGCCGCTCGCCCTCGGACGCGAGGTGGTTGAGCAAGAGCGTCATGACCGCGACCGCGAGGTAGGCCGCGAACAGCAGCGGGTAGTTGAGCCCGGCGTTGATCACCGCGCCGGTGACGATGAGCAGCGAGCCCAGCAGCAGCAGCTGCATGTGCTCGCGCGCGCGCTGGCGGTTGAACAGCCGCTGCACCACCAGCAGCAACAGGAAGTCGATGCCGGCGTCGAGCACCTCGCCCGAGGTCACCGCGCGCACCAGCGTGGCGACCAGCGCGGCGGCGATGCCCACCGTCCACAGCCGCTCGGCCGCGCGCGAGGGTGCCGGCGGCAGCGGTCGCAGGAACGCCAGCACCGCCAGCGCCGCCGCGGCGGCCAGCGACCAGTTGGAGATGCCGCCGGCGATCGCCACGGTCGCGGTCGCGATCGCGATCTGCAGCAGGCTCAGGCGATCGCGCAGCCGGTGCAGCGCACCGTGGCCGGCGACGGCGGCGTGGGTCGAGGCCTCGGTGCTCATGCGACGTCCCCCACCAGCGCGAGGCACTCGAGCAGACGGCGGCGCTGCTCGTCGCCGCTGCCCGAGGGCACCACCAGCGCGCCGTCGTAGCGCAGGCCCACGGCCACGCCGGCGTGGGCCAGCCGCGCCAGCGCGATCGAGGCGCAGCGCTCGACCTCGGCCTCGAAGCCGGGATCGCCGGTGCGCCCGCGCGCAAGCTCGAGCACCAGCTCGACGTCGCCGTCGGCCTCCTCCTCGCGCACGACCGCGCGACCCAGCCGCGCGACCGCGGGCCAGTGGATGCGGCGCACGTCGTCGCCGTCGCGATACTCCCGCAGCGCGAAGAACTCGCCCGCCCGCGCGCTGCGTCGCGCCGACTCGCCGAGCTCGGTGCGGATCTCCGCGCCGGCGATCGCAGGCACGGGATGGACCGCGGGGTAGACCACGATGGTCGCGGCCGGTGCGAGGTCGCGTCGCTTCACGAACAGCCCGAAGGGGAAGCGGGTCGCCACCACCGCCCGCGGCAGCGCATGACGCCCGCGCCGCGCGAACGTCACGGTCGAGGGCGACTCGACCGTGGTGCCGGCGGGGATCCGCACCGCGAACACCGGCGCGCACGCGCCCGCGTCCTCGTCGCGGTCGTCGTCCTCGACGCTGACCGACAGCACGTCGACGCGCGCATCGGTGTTGACCAGCTCGACCCGCACGGCGGCCGGTTGGCGCGCATGGACCTCGCCGACCGGCACGCGCCGCGCGACGGTGCGGCGGACCATGGCCTCGCTGAGCACGCCGCTGCCGACGATGAGCGCCATCTGGGCGCCGAAGACCGCGTGCAGCAGGTTGGCGCCGGAGTTGATCGCCGCGAAGCCGACCGCGAGCGTGAGCAGGATGAACAGCCAGCCCGCGCGCGTGATCTCGAGGCTGCGACCGCGGGCCGTGAGCGCGCGGCGCAGCAGCGAGGGCTTGCGTCGGGGCGTGGCCACGCCCGACCTCAGCGCGGCACCGCGGTGGTCGCGAGGATCTCGCGCACGTGCTCGGCCGCGACCGCGCCGCCCTCGTCGCTCGAGCCGTTGGCGATGATGCGATGCGCCAACGCGGCGACGGCGAGCTCCTGCAGGTCGTCGATCGACAGCTGCGTGCGGCCCTCGATCCACGCGCGGGCCTTGGCCGCGCGCACCCATGCGAGCGCGCCGCGGGTGCTCACGCCCCAACGGATGCCGGTGTGGCTGCGGGTGGCCTGCACGATGCGCTGGGCGTAGCCGGCGAGATCGGCGTGGACGAAGACCTCGTCGGCGGCGTGCTGCGCCGCGAGCACCGCGTCGAGCGTGCCGGTGGCCGCGACCGCGCGCTCGGGCGGGCGACCGGCCGCGCGCAGCAGCTCGCTCTCGACGTCGGCGGCGGCGTAGCCCATCGACAGCCGCAGCATGAAGCGATCGCGCTGCGACTCCGGCAGCGGATAGGTGCCGTGGTGCTCGGTCGGGTTCTGCGTGGCCACGACCATGAACGGCGAGGGCAGGGCGTGCGAGGTGCCGTCGACCGTGATGGTCTGCTCGCCCATGGCCTCGAGCAGCGCGCTCTGGGTCCGCGGCGGCGCGCGGTTGATCTCGTCGGCGAGCACGAAGTTCGCGAACAGCGGCCCGGGGCGGAACTCGCTGCGCTCGAAGCCCGGCCGCAGCACCGTGACGCCGACCAGGTCCGCGGGCAGCAGATCGCTGGTGAACTGGATGCGCCGGAACTCGCCGCCGACCGTCTGCGCCAAGGTGCGCGCGAGCGTGCTCTTGCCGACGCCGGGGATGTCCTCGATGAGCACGTGACCGCGACCGACCAGGGCCACCAGCGCGAGCTCGACGATCTCGTCCTTGCCGCGGATGACCTCCGCGACGGCGCTGCGGACCTGGGCGATGGTCGCGTGGGCCGCGGTGGCGGTGGGCGCCGGCCGTGGCGCGGGCAGGACCGAAGACATCCGAGCCGAAGTCTATGCTGGCCGTGGCGACGCTGCAAAGCCGGACCCGCCTGCGCCCGGCGGTGTGTCGCACTGGCGCGGCGTTCAGCGCTTGCGCGCCAACATGACGCCGTCGCGGACCGACAGCAACACGTGGTCGACGCGCGCGTCGGCGTGCACGCGCGCGTTGAAGCGCACAATCGCGCGATCGTCGTCGCCTTCGGGCGCGAGCACGCGTCCGCTCCACAGCGTGTTGTCGGCGACGACGAGGCCGCCGCGCGGCAGCAGCTCCCACACCGCATCGTAGTACGCGCAGTAGTTGGTCTTGTCGGCGTCGATGAACACGAGATCGAAGCGGCGACCCTCGGCCGCGAGCGCGGCGATGGTGTCGAGCGCGGGACCCAGGCGCAGCTGGATCTTGTGGCCGTGGGGGCTGCGCGCGAAGAACTCGCGCGCGAGCGTGGTCGCGACCGGATCGATGTCGCAGGTCACGATGGTGCCGCCCTCGGGCAGCGCCTCGGCCATCGACAGCGCGGAGTAGCCGCTGAAGGTGCCGATCTCGAGCACCGAGCGCGCGCCGGTCAGCGCGACCAGCATCCGCAGCAACGCGCCCTCGACCGGACCGACCTGCATCTGCGGCGCGGCCAGCTCGGCGTAGGTGCGCTCGCGCAGCGCCGCGAACAACGGCGTCTCGGCGGGGCTGTGGTCGGCCACATAGCGCTCGATGTCCGGCGGGACCAACGTCAACATCGCCGGCAGCGTATCAGCGCGCCCGGGCCCACGCCATCGGCGGCGCGGGCCAGCGATCGCCGCTGCTGCCGCCGTCAGTCACCCGGACGCGTGGTCTTGTGCGGTCCGGTGCGGCGCAGCTCGAGCGCGCGCAGCTCGATGCGGAAGACCATGCCGCGGCTGCTCTCGCGGATCGCCAGCGCGCCGCCCTGCAGCTCGACGATCGAGCCCGCGATCGGCAACGACAGGCCCAGGCCGCGGTGGCCGGGGATGCGGTGGAAGCCGCGCCGCGCGGCGGTGAGCTGCGCCGCGCTCGCGGGCGCGACCGGCGTGCGGATCTCCACCGCGATCACCCGCCGGCGGCCCGACGAGGACATCTGCACCTTGACGCCGATGCGGCCCCGCGACACCCGCGTGGCCGCGAACGCCAGCACGTTCTCGAGCGCCTGCACGGTGCGGTAGGGGTCGACGAACGCCGGCGGCAGCGTCGGCGCGACGTCGACGTCGTACTCGATCGCGGGCGCGGTGCGGCGAGTGGCGTTGGCGACCGCGCGTGCGACCAGCGTCGCCGGCGGCGTGGGCTCGGCGTGCAGCTCGAGCCGGCCGGCGTCGATCTTGGCGGCGTCGAGGATGTCGTCGATCTCCTGCAGCAGCTCGCGCCCGCTGTTGTAGATGGTCTCGACGATCTCGCGCTGTTCACCCGCGAGTTGCCCGTCGATGCCCGAGAGCAGCAGCTCGGAGAAGCCCAGGATCGAGTTGAGCGGCGATCGCAGATCGTGGCTCATGTTGGCGAGGAACTGGCTCTTGAGCCGGTCGGCCTCCTTGGACTTCTCGATCGCGACGTACTTCTCGACGTTCGACTCGGTGATGCGCGACAGCAACCGTTCGACCGCCGAGACCAACCGCTGCATCTCGGCGGTCGCGAGCGCATGGCCCGACAGCTGCGCCGCGGCGCGGCCCTGCGAGACCGCGGCCAGCTGCGCCTGCGCACGGCGGGCGTCGCGGCGCAGGTCGTGGGCCAGCGGCACCGCGCCCAGCCCCAGCGCGATCGCAGCCAGCGCGGCGGCGAGCGCGACCGGGACGATCATGCCGCTTTCGGGCACGGTGAACGCCAGCGCGAGCGTGTGCTCGCCGACGTGGCGCACGTAGACGTCGGGGCGGCCGTCGTCGTCGCCGTCGTAGGCACCGTCCTCGTCGCCGACGTGCGTGGGCGTGCGGCCCAGCCGGCGCGAGCCATCGTCGAGCGCGAGCCCGGGCACCTGCGCGAGCATCCGCCCGACCGCGCGGCCATCGCCCCGGGCGAGCCGCGTCGCAGCCTGCTCGACGGTGTCGCGCGCGAGCTCGACCGCGCGCTCGCGCGTGATGGTCTCGCCCACGAGCATGGCCGCGCCGGCGAGCCCGACCACCGCGCCCAGGCCCGCCGGCAACACCAGCGCGAGCAGCCGCACCCGCAGGTCCAGCGGTGGCCGCACCGGTGGCAGCACCGGAATCGTCAGCACCTCGGGCCGCAGCACCGCGCGCAGCGAGCTCGCCAACAATGCGGCGATGACTGCGAGCCCGCCCCACCACGCCAGCAGCAGGGCGACCTCGGTGGTGCGCGTCAGCGGTCGCTGGGCCGCCAGCAGCAACAGATCGACCGCGAACGCGATCGCCGACCAACCGAAGCAGCGCAGCGCCGCGCCGTAGGGCGCGCGCGCGAGCCGGGCATGCGCCGCGAGCATGGCGTCGTCGCCGAAGGGCTGGCGCCGCGCGGTGCGATCGCGCCACCACAGCACGATCGCGACCGGCCACAGCAGCGGCGCCACCAGCAGGAAGCTGTAGGGCAGCGCCGGCGCGGTGAAGCGCCCGCGTCGCTCCCACCGCGCCGCGGGCAGGTCGAAGACCGTGCGCAGCGCGATCGCAGCCAGCGCGATGAACTGCGGCACCGCGAGCTTGGCGAGCGTCTGCAGCGCGGGCATGCGACCGCCGCCGTCGATCACGATCCACAGCAGCGCCAGCGCCGTCGCGGCCAGCGAGGCCAGCGCGAGCCGGCCGACCACCGCGAGCTCGACGCGCAAGCGGCCGCTGCCGCCGAGCTGCCGCAGCGGCTGCGGCGTCGCAGCCACCGCGACGCCGGTGGAGGTCGTGGTCAGCTCGACCTCGCTGCCCGAGTCGGGCCGCGGCGTCGCCTCGCTCACGGGCCCTCCTTGGTCTCGCCGCGTGCACGCGCGCGCACGACCGCACGCGCGGCCTCCTCGGCGATGTCGATGGTGGTCGGACGCCGCGGCGGATCGATCGGCAGCACCAGCGTGAAGGTCGAGCCGCGACCCAGCCGCGAGCTCACCGACAGCGTGCCGCCGTGCGCCAGCGCGATGCTGCGCGCGATCGCCAGGCCCAGGCCGGTGCCCTTCTTGCGCCGCGAGATGGTGCCGGCCTGCTGGTACTCCTCGAAGATGAGCGGCAGGTCCTCGGGCGCGATGCCCAGACCGGTGTCGGCGACCGCGATCTCGATGCGGTCGCTGCCCAGCGGCTCGGCCCGCACCACGATGCTGCCGTGCTCGGTGAACTTGATCGCGTTGCTCAGCAGGTTGGTCAGGATCTGGCCGATGCGCCGGCGGTCACACACGACATCGGGCAGCTCTGCGAGCTCGCTGCGCAACGCGACCTCGCGCTCGCGCACCAGCGGTCGGTGGATGCGCACGATCTCGTCGACCAGCGCGCTGACGTCGGTGGCGGCGAACGACAGCCGCAGATCGCCGGACTCGATCATCGACAGATCGAGGATGTCGTTGACCAGCTCGAGCAGCTGCCGCCCGCCGGCCTGGATCAGCCGCACGTCGTCGGCCTGCGCCTCGGTGAGCGGGGTCGGGATGCCCGCCAGCAGCAGCTGCGCGTAGCCGCCGACGGTGTGCAGCGGCGTCCGCAGCTCGTGGCTGACCGCGGACAGGAACTCGGCCTTGGCCGCGTCGGCGGCCTGGGTGCGTTCGAGCGCGTCTTGGTACACGCGCTGCTCCTGGTCGAGCCGCGCGCGCAGGCGCTCGAGCTCGGCCAGCAGCTGCGCGAGCTCGTCGGCCTCGGTGGTGACGATGGCGGCGGCGCTGACCGGCTGCGAGCCATGACCGAGATCGTCGAGCCGACGCGCGACCGCGTCGATGTCACGCGTGAGCGATGCCGCCGCGGCACAGCTGCCGACCACGCCCAGCGCCAACAGCAGCGTCGCGCCGACGATGGCCCAACCCGCGAGCGGCTGCAGCGACGCGGGCCAGCGCGTCGCGGTCGCGCCCGCGAGGCCGACCAGCGCGACCGTGGTCGCGGCCAGGCCCGCGGTCGCGGCGTGCGACCACGACAGCCGCGGCGGCGATGCGGCCGCGCCACCTTCGAGCGCGCCGCGCTGCGCCAGCGCGTGCAGCCCCCGCGCCGCGACCACCGCGGCCAGGCACGCGCCCCCGAGCCCGCTGGCGAGCACCGGCGCCATCGCGCGCGCGCCGAGCGTGTCGTCGCCGCTCCACCCCATCGCCAGCAGCATCGTCGGCGCCGGCGTGAGCACCAGCAGCACCGGCAGCTCGCGGGCCAGCCGCGCGCTGGCGTGGCTGCGCGCGCGCAGCCACAGCAGGCACAGCAGCGCGATGCCGGTGCAGACCACGCCCAGATCGAGCGCATCGCGGCCCAGCGCGCCGGCGCGCTCGATGCCACCTTGCGCGGCGAGCAACACCCGCGCGGTCACGAAGTGGGTCGCGGCCGCGGCCAGCACGATGCCGAGCGCGCCGGCCGAGTCGCCGGGCGGGGCCTGCGTCGGCTCGGTGCTCATCCGCAGGTCCAGGGTACTTCATGCCGCGCGCGGGCGGCAGCGCGGCCGCCGGGCGGGCGTGTTCGCCGTCGCCGCGCGTGCGGCGACGGCTCGGGGCTCGCTCAGCCCTTGCGCGCGCGCACCAGCTCGACCAGGCGCGGCAGCGTGTCTTCCCACTTCGCGACTAGGCCGTAGTCGGCGATCTGGAAGATCGGCTCCTCGCCGTTCTTGTTGATCGCGACGATGACCTTGCTGTTCTTCATGCCCGCGAGGTGCTGGATCGCGCCGGAGATGGCGACCGCGAAGTACAGGTTGGGCGCGACGACCTTGCCGGTCTGACCCACCTGCAGATCCGCGGGGACCATGCCCGCGTCGGTGGCGGCGCGACTGGCCCCGAGTGCACCGCCGAGCAGGTCGGTGAGCTCCTCGAGCACCTTGAAGTTCGCGCCCTCGCGCATGCCGCGGCCGCCCGAGACCACGACCTTGGCCTCGGTCAGCGCCGGACGAGCGCTCTGGGTCTTCTCGATCGACAGCACCGTGGCGCCGCGCTTGGCCGCGCTGATGCCGGCCAGCGCCGCGACGGTCGCGGCCGCACCGGGCTGCGCCGGCGCGAACTCGCTGGCGCGCGCGGTGAAGCACACCACGTCGCCCTCGAGCGCGATCTCGGCGATGGCACGGCCGGCCGAGACCTCGCGACCGAACACGCGCGGGCCCTTGATCGCGGTGACCTCGGGGGCCAGCGGCGCGTCGAGCACGGCGGCCGCGCGCGGCAGGGCGTCGCGCAGCGTCGAGGTCGCGGTGCCACCGATCGCGGCGACACCGAGGCTGCGCGCCGCGGCGACGATCGCATCGGCCCACGCCTCGGCCGTGAACGGCTCGAGCTCCGCATGGGCCCCGACGTGCACGGTCTTGGCACCGTACCCGGCGGCCGCGATGCCCTCCGCGGCAGCCTGCGGCGCCGCACCGAGCACGAGCAGGTGCAGCTCGCCGCCGAGCGCGGCCGCGAGCTGGGCGCCCGCCGTGATGCCGGGCAGGCTGTGGGCACGCAGCTTGCCGTCCCCGATCTCCACGACAACCAAAACGTTGCTCATAGCACCTTCGCCTCCGTCGCGAGCTTCTCGACCAGTTCCTCCACCGACGCGACGATCTTGCCGGCCTGACGCTTGGGCGGTGCGACCACCCCGCGGCTGACCACCTTCGCGCCGACGCTCACGCCCAGATCCGCGGGCTTGAGCACGTCGACCTTCTTGGTCTTGGCCATGGTGATGCCGCGCAGCGACGCGAGCCGCGGCTTGTCGGGATACGGGTGACCCTCGGGGGTCGCACCGTTCTTCACGCTGGTCGGCAGCACGATGCGCAGATCGACCGAGAGCACCGCCGGCAGCGGCACGCGCTTGGTCTCGACGCCGTCTTCGACCTCGCGCGCGACCTGCAGCGCGTTGGCGCTGCGGTCCCACACCACCGACGCGGCGAAGGTCGCCTGCGGCAGGTCGAGCAGACCGGCCACGCGCTGCGAGACCTCGTTGCTCTCGTTGTCCTGCGACAGCTTGCCCGAGACCAGCAGGTCCGCGCCTTCCTTGCGGAACACCGCGGCGATCAGCTGCGCGACGCTCTGCGCGTCGAGCTGCGTGTCGTCGGCGTCGACGACGATCGCGCGGTTGGCCCCCATGGCGAGGAAGTTGGTCACGTGCTCGCGCTTGGTCGCGGGACACACGCTCACGACCACGACCTCGGCCAGGCGCTCGGTGCCGCCGCCGACCTCGGCGAGGCGCAGCGCGGTCTCGATCGCATACTCGTCGAACTCGTTCTGCACCCACTTGGCCGACGAGGTGTCGATCTGTCCGCCGGCGAACTTCGGCGGCTCGACCGGATCGGGAATCCGTTTGACGGTGACCAGGATCTTCATGGCGAGGACCCTCCTTGCCCGCGGTGTATCGCAAGCCCGCGACCGCGCTGTCAAACGCAACTCCGCAGCGCCGCGGCGCGCCCCCAGCTCGCGATCACGCGGGTCGCGGCCGGCCCGCGCCTCGGGGCGGGCCGGGCCGCGGCCCGCGGCCGCGCTCGTGCGCCCGCCGCCACGGGTTGCGGCGGGCAGGGCGCTGCGCTAGCTTCGCAGCCGTTGCGACCGCTCCGGCAGCTCCCGTTGGTCTTCACGTTGCTCGTGATGTCGGCGTGCAGTGGCTGCACCACGCCGGAGGCGAAGACGCCGGACGCGAACCCTGCGGGGGACGCGGCCAAGCCCAGCTCGGAGCGTGACAAGCAGCGCGAGGAGCTGCCCAAGGGCGAGGAGATCCGCGAGGCCCGCGGCGTCTCGCTCGACAAGCTCTCGGACTCGCAGAAGGAAACCTTCTTCCAGCTGATCAACTCCGAGCCCAGCGCCTGCGACAAGCCGCACAGCATCGCGGTGTCGCTGCGCGACGACGGCAGCTGCCGCGACTCGCTGGTGGTCGCCCAGCTGGTCGCGGACGCGCTGGCCTCGGGCGCCACCGCCTCGGCCATCCGCGACGCGCTCGATCAGATCGTCAGCGATCTGCAGCCGCGCAAGATCCCGACCGAGGGTCGTCCGGTCTACGGCGTCGAGACCGCGCCGGTGACGGTGGTGGTGTTCGCCGACTTCACCTGCCCGCACTGCCGCGCCGAGGTGCCCAAGGTCCGCGCCGCGATCGATCAGTTCCGCGGCCGCGCCAAGCTGGTCTTCAAGTACTTCCCGCTGCAGGGGCCCGGCCACGAGCGCTCGCGCCACGCCGCGCTGGCGGCCGAGGCCGCGCACGAGCAGGGCAAGTTCTGGGAGATGCACGATCAGATCTTCGAGCACTTCGGCGAGCTCGAGGACGACGACATCATGGGCTACGCCCAGGCCATCGGCCTCGACGTCGCGCGCTTCAAGGCCAGCTACGAGGGCAAGAAGGGCGAGGCTCGCATCGACGCGGACCGCAAGGACGGCGAGCAGCTCGAGATCGGCGGCACGCCGGCGGTGTTCGTCAACGGTCGTCTCACCAACGAGCTGCTGTTCGGCGGCACCATCGCGGGTTGGATCGACGACGCGCTCAAGCGCTGAGGACCGGCGTGCGCGCGCGACCTTGGATCGAGGCGTTCGCGCCGGCGACGGTGTCCAACCTCGGACCCGGCTTCGACTGTCTGGGCCTGGCGCTGCGCGCCCGCGGTGACACCGTGCGTGCGCGTCGACGCGACGAGCCCGGCGTGGCGCTGCTGCGCGTGGTCGGCGACGGCGGAGCGCTGCCGTGCGACGAGCGCAACACCGCGGCGGTCGCCGTCGCGGCGCTGCTGGCCGCGCATGCGCCCGGCGAGGGCGTCGAGCTCGAGCTCGACAAGGGCCTGCCGTTGGGCAGCGGACTGGGATCCTCGGGGGCCTCGGCGGCCGCGGCCGTGGTCGCGGTCGATGCCGTGCTCGAGCTGGGCTTGCCCGCGGCCGCGCTGGTCCAGGCCGCGCGCGCCGGCGAGGCCGCGGCGTGCGGGGCCGATCACGCCGACAACGTCGCGCCGGCGATCACCGGCGGCATCGTGCTGTTGCCCTCGCTCGATCCGCTGCGGCTGGTGTCGCTGCCGGTGCCGCCGTCGCTGTGGCTCGCGGTGTACACGCCCGGCTACTCGCTGCCGACGGCGAAGGCCCGCGCGGCGCTGCCGACCGCGGTGCCGCTCTCCCGCGTGGTGCAGCAGGCCTCGCGCCTGGGCCTGTTGGTGCACGCGCTGCACTGTGGCGAGCTCGCGCTGCTCGGCGAGGCCATCACCGACGACATCGTCGAGCCCGCCCGCGCGCCGCTCATCCCCGGCTACCTCGAGGCCAAGGCCGCGTGCTGCGAGGCCGGGGCGATCGCGTGCAGCATCAGCGGCGCGGGCCCGACCACCTTCGCGATCGCTTCGGATCGCGGTCGCGCCGAGGCGCTGCTGGCGATCCTCGACGAGGCCTTCGCGGCGGCGGGCGTCGCCGGCGACGGCTTCGTCGATCAGGTCGGCGGTGGCGCGCGCGTCACCACCGGCCTGCTGCACTGACCGCGCCCGACGTCAGGGCCGTGCGGGGCCGTCGTCGTCGTGGTCGTCGTCGTCGTCGTGGTCGAACTCGTGGTCGTGCCCGTGCTCCGAGGGCAGCGGCACCACCGCGAACGACGAGAGGTACGTCGCCGAGGCGGCGACCATGCCGTGCTCGGGGTCGTAGTTGCGATCCGCCAGCACGTTCCAGTCGTGCTCGCGCAGCGCCGACAGGGCGAGGTCGTCGTCCCCGGCCGACTCGACGTCGCCCGGCTCGAGCTCGACGGTCAGCAGCGCAGGCAACAGGAACGCCGTGCCGACCGGCCCGACGTGATAGCAAGGCCCCGCGGCGTCGACGTCCATGGACGCGCAGTCCGCCGGGGTGATCGTGATCTCGACCTCGCGCGCGAGCGCGCCCGGGTCGATCTCGAGCGAGAGCCGCCCGTCCTGCGACACCACCGTGCCGCCGCGTGGCCCTACCGTCTCGCCGTCGACCTGCTGGCAGCCCATCATCGCGACGCAAGCGAAGATTGTGAGCGTTCCCAACCGCGCCATGGCTCGGCCTCTCCCTGCGTACACTTCGACACCAGGTGCTCCGGGGTTTACGGGCCTCACGCCGAGTTTCCCGCTCGAGGGGACCATCTTGTTCCCCGGCGTACGGCGGCTACGTCAGCTTTTCAAGGCGAGCCCCTCGAGTGGCCTGAACTCGGCCGTAATCTCGGGTACGTATCCAGCAGCGGACGACGCAAGACGCCGCCGAGGGAGATCGGCGTGGCAGCCGCCCGGGCGATCAGCCGCCGGTGCCGGAGCCCGACGAGCTGGAGCCGCCGCCGGTGTCGCCGGTCGCGAAGCCTTCGCAGCTGGTGGGCGGGAACGGCAGACAGCCGTGGTACTTCGAGTGGCAGGGCGAGCAGAACGGCGTCGCCGGGTTGAGCGACGCGCAGTACGCCGAGCCCGGCTGATCCTGGTTCGAGCAGTGCTCGGGGTTGGGGATCCGGCACGCGGTCAGCACGCCGGCGCCCACGCCCGAGCCGAGCGCGGCCAGCAGCAGCAACGCCGTGCGGACGCGCGCGGTCACGGCAGCACCCGCACCCCGAAGGTGGATCGCAACAGCGCGGTGCGTCGGCGCATCGACGCGTCGCGGCGGTGCGCGACGATGCCCGCCGCGAGCACGGCGATGCCGGTGATGACCAGGCCGCCGCCGAGCGCGACCATCACGGCGCCGGGCGGGCGGAAGCTCTTGACCATCGTCGGGTCCTCGCGCAGCGGCGTCTGGGGCTGACCCAGCAGCGCGCCGCCACCACCGGCGAGCGCGGCCCCCGTGACCGACAGCGCGATGCCGGTGATCGCCAGCGTGCGGCAGCGCTGCAGCGGCGCGAGGCAGCGGTCCGAGACCGCGCTGCCGCCGTCGTCGACCGTCGGCGAGGTGCGCGTGCGATCGCGGCGACGGCGATCGCGTCGGCGCGGCGTCGGCTCGTCGTTGCCGTCGTCGGGCACGATCGCGACCGCCTTGCCCTCGTCGGGCTCGGTGCCCGGCAACACCGGCTGCGGCCCCGAAGGCTGCACCGGCGTGGGCTTGATCGGCGTGGGCTCGACCGGCGTGGGCAGCACCACCGGCTCCTGCTTGGTGCCGGGCATGTACACGCGCTTGGGCGTGCCGGGCTTGGTCGTCGGCGGCGGGATCACGGGATCCGGCACCGTCGTGGGCTCGGTCGGCGTCACCGGGCTCGGCGTCGTCGGCTCGGGCGCCGTGGTGTCTGCGGCCGGAGGTGGCGGCGGCGGCGGGGGTTGCAGCGCGAGGGCGAGCGGGCGCGACGTCGCTGCCGGGCCCTGGCCCGGGCCGAGCGCCACGAGTCCCGCGAGCAGGGCGGCGATCGACTGCATCGAACGACGAATACCACAGCTGCTCGGCATCCGCGACGCGTGCACGTGCGCTGGGCCGCGCGCGCACGCATGCAACGCGTGCGCGCGCCGGCACTGCTGGGGCCATCACCGAGTCCCACGCCGCGATCGCGCCGGGCGTGCCGGAGCCAGCCGCGGTCGCGGGCTCAACCCTCGGTGGGCGCGGGCGGCTGCACGCGGGTGGCCGCGCGCGCGAGATCGGCGACGGGGCTGAGCACCGCGCGGGTCAGCGCGCGCGCCCACGGTCGCTCGGCGATGAGCCCCGCGAGCTTGGGGCTGTTGAAGTAGTAGAACTCGACCAGCGCGGTGCCGAAGCCGGTCTGGCGCAGGTACAGGTCGCGGAAGTATCGCAGCGCCTGCACGCGGTCGGTCCACGCGCCGCCCCACGCGGCGGTCGCGATGAAGCAGAAGCCGTCGACGGTCTGGAACTTCTGCGCCGGGGTCTCGATCGCGCCTGCGACCAGCGCGCTGCGGTTGCTGCAGCCGTCCTCGTAGCGCAGGCCGATCTGGTAGGTGTAGCGACCGAACAGCTCGTCGACGTCGCACCACATCTGCACGCCGGGCTCGAACGGACCCGAGCAATCGGACAGCGTCGCGGTGGCCTGGATCGCGGAGCCGACGTTGGACTCGTCGAGCGTCATCGTGCCGCTGCGGTAGTACAGCCGCACGTTGCGGATCTGCTCGGTGGTCGCATCCGCCGGGATCGCGAAGTGCACGCGCACGCGATCGAAGTCCATCGCCTCGAGCTCGAAGTAGTCGACCGGCGGCAGCGCATGGATGTCGCAGCCGCCACCCCAACCATCGTCGCCCGAGTCGCTCTCGCCGCTGCTGTCGCCGCTGGTGTCGGTGCCACCGGTGGGATCGTTGCCGCTGCCGGGGCCGTGGCTGTAGACGCCGAAGCGGAAGGTCTCGCCGTTCTTGGTGTACAGCGACAGGCGATCGGCGCCGCTGCCCGCGTCGCTGGAGATGCTGCCGTCGGGCTCGTGGAGCTCACCGCTGCTGCCGTCCCACTCGCCGTAGCCCGAGTACATGTCCGTGCCGGCGAAGGCGGCCTGCAGCGGCTCGAACTGCACCTGGTACACCACCGAGGGCTGGCCCAGGTACTCGACGCCGTAGCCCGACAGGCGCGGATCGACGTAGTGGTCGGTGTCGCGATCGAAGGCCCACGCGTCGTTCTCGTCGTGCTCGAGGTTGACCTCGATGAACGCGGTCATCGGGCCCAGCTCGGCGACCTCGCGCGGCACGATCGCGGTCACGAGCTCGGGCTCGTCACCGACCGGGGTCGCGCCGGTGACCGCGTCGAGATCGTTGAGCACGCCGAACATGTGCACGTCGGCGTGATCGCCACCGTCCTCGTAGGTCACGAGATCGTTGCGCGGCGGGTAGGGCGTCTGACCGCCGTCGAAGCGGCCCTTGTCCGACTGGAACGTCGCCGGCGACGGGCACGTCATCGTGTCGGTCGAGATGGTCTCGTTCTCGACCTCCGACAGCGGGCGGCAGAAGTACGGCTCGGGTGAGCTCGAGTTCTCGTGCCAGCCCAGCGAGTCCGCGTCCGAGGGGTCGTCGTCGTGGAACTCGAGCGAGGGGTAGCTCCTGCCGCGCGCGTGGGCCCACACCGGCAGCACCTGCGGTCGCGGGCCGTAGGGGAAGCGCCAGCTCGACAGGAAGTCCCAGCGGCCCGGGCGGTTGCCGATGCCCAAGGTGCCGGTGGCCTGCGTGACGAACACGTCCTGCACGAACTGGCCGTTCGCGTCGACGAGCCAGATCGCGATCTGGGTGTTCGGCACCGGCTGGAAGTGGAACTCGACCAGCACGTCGTCGTCGTCCGCGGCCGCGGCGACGCTGGGCGCCAGCGCGAGGCCCAGGGCCAAGGACGCAGCCAACGCGGACGTGCGTGCGAGCGATGGCCCCTCGGCGCGGCGGCGTGCACGTCGTGTCACGGCGGGAGTATAACGTGCCTGCGTGCACGTGCCGGAGCGTCGTCGTCGCCCAGTGGGTCTGGCCGCGGTGACCGTGCTCGCAGCGGTGGCGTGCGGCGCGCCCGGACCGCGCAGCGCCGATCCGACGCTGCCGACGGGACCCGAGCCGACGCTCGATGCGCTGCCGGTGCCGTCGCTCGACGTCGCGTGGGATCCACCCGCGACGATCGCCGGCGACCTCGGCGCGCTCGCCCGCACCATCGGCGATGCGCCGCGGTTGCGCGTGCAGCTGGGCCCGCGGCTCGACGGTCCGCTGTGGCGTCGTCGGGTCGAGACCGCGCTGGTGGGCCTGGGCGTCGGCGCGCGGCTCGAGTTCGTGCCGGCGCAGCCGCTGTCGGCGGTGCTGCCCGGCGCGGCCGCGAGCGCGGCGCCCGACGACGCGACCCGCGATGCGCTGGCGATCGCCGCGCCGTGGCGCAGCGCGCTCGGAGCCGGCGCGCCGGTGCTGGTGATCGACGATGCGCCCGTGTCCGAGGCGACGTGGCGCGCGCAGCCGGCGGCGGTCGCCGGCACGTGCGAGCCCGCCCTGGCCGCGCTCGCGCGCGGTCAGGAGCAGGGACTCGCGCAGCTCGAGCCGTTTCTCGACTGGGCCGACGCGGCGATCCTCACCCACTTTCGCATCGAGCTCGGCGCGGCGATGCCCCAGCTGCGCAAGGCGGTCGCGCCCCATCGCCGCGCGCGCGACCGCTCGCAGTTCGCCGACGCGGCCGCGTTCGCGCAGCACGAGTGCGGTCACGCGTTGGCGCAGCTGGTCGCCGCGCACGAGGGCTGCGTGCAGCCGGGGCCCGCGTGCGCGTGGGCGCCACGGCTGCTGCTGGTCGGCGGCGCCCGCATCGGCGCGCCGCAGCCGGAGATCGAGCTGCCCCAGGGCTGCGCGTCGCTCGGCGGCGTCGACGTGCCCGCGGTGCTGCGCGGGGCCGGTCGCGACGCGGCCGAGGCCGCGGCCGCCTCGTTCGAGCCGCAGTGGATCGCGCTGGCCGATCGCCTGGGCACGATCACCGAGGTCCACGCCGCGCTCGAGGACGTGTGCGCGCCGCGACGCCGTCGCTTCGCGGACGACGATCTCGTCGACGCGCGCGCGCGGCTGCGCGGCATCGGGTTGGCGCTGGCGTCGCCCGAGCCGCCGCGACCGTCGCGGTGGCGCTTCTTCGCCGCGTCGCTGCGGCCGCGCGTGGGCCCGGCGCGGCCGGTCGGGGAGGGCACCAGCTTCTTCGTGCCCGGCGTGGGCCTGGTCCGCGAGCTCGCGCGCTACGACGCGGGCGCGGGCTCGCCGTCGCGGCGCGTCGTCGACGAGGCCCGCGCGCTGCGTCAGTTCGTGCTCGCGCGCGCGATCTGTCGCAGCGGTCGCCCGGCGCTGCCGCTGGCGCTGGCGCTGATCGAGCTCGGCGCCAGCGCGCGCGTGCGGCACCTGGGCTACGTCTACGAAGAGGAGCTCAGCTGCGGCGAGCTGCCGCCGCGGATCGCACCGGCACAGGGCCCGACGTGAGCGGTCGAGCACTCCACGCGGCGTGGCTGCTGGCGGCGCTGTCGTGCGCGGCCCCGCCCGAGCCGTCGTCGCCGGAGCGCAGCGCGACGGAGTGGATCGCGTGGGCACGGCGCGGGCTCGTGCGCGACGCGTGCGTGGTCGGCGGCCAATTCCGCCGCTGCAGCGAGGTCGATCGCGACGCGTGCGAGACCGTGCTCGCGCGCAGCTTCCGTCGCTGCGAGCGCTCGCTCGCGCCGCAGCTGCCCGCGCGCATCGAGGGCAGCGCCGCGGCCCAGCGGCTGCGCGACAGCTGGATGGGCTGCGTGTGGCACCACGCCGGCTTCGAGCTCGGGCCCGCGCAGGTCGACGTGGCGTGCTTGTTCACGCCCGA
>JAIBBS010000167.1 GCA_019694555.1 Nannocystaceae bacterium | reverse complement strand
GGCAGCGCGAGCCGATCGCCCAAAAGCGGCGGACACCAGAAGTACGCGCTCTCGACCGGACGCGTGAACTGCAGCAGCGCGTCGGTGATGCCGTCCTCGAGGCCGATCATGCGGTGCAGCTGCGCCTCGAAGGCGTCGAAGCTGCGGCCGAACGCGACGAACAGCAGGCCCGCGGCCTCGCGATCGAGGTACGGCATCGAGCGCCGCAGCACGAACGCGGCAGGCGTGAACGACTCCTGCGCGGTGCGCTTGACGTGGGCCGACGCGGGCGCGTCCGCGAGCTCTTCGTTGTCGCTGCGGCGGCGTCCGATCGCGGCGTCGCGCGCCTGCGGTGACATCGCGTCGAAGCGCGACAGCTCGTGCTGCCAGCGTTGCACCGCGACGAAGCTGCTGCCCGGCGGCGCGCCGCCGGCCTGGTCCACGCATGCCGCCGCGATCGCGGCGTCGCCCACGGGGTTCTCGGTGCCGTCCTCGTAGCCGGTCAGGTCGCGGCCACCGTCGTGGCGGAAGCCGTCGAGCGCGGCGGTCGGCGCGAAGCCGGGCGCGAGCATGGCCGCGAGCGCGCGGCCGCGGTGCAGCAGCGTGCCGCGGTCGTCGCCGCGCAGCCAACACCACAGCGCCGCGGGCGTGTGCGGCACGCTGACGGTGCTGCCGAGCGTCGACGCCGGCTCGCGCAGCCCCGGCACCGTCAGCGCCAGCGTCGCGACGGTGGTCGCGCCCAGGCCCACCACCATCGCATCGCCCAGCGGTTGCGCCGCCAGCCGCCGCATCGCCGCGGGCACGCCGGCGACATCGTCGATGCGAAACCACAGCGAGCGCGCGTGGGCGGGGACCGGCGCGAGGATTCCGGGCTGCAGCGGTGGGCGGCTCATCGCCGCGGTTCTATCCCACCGGCGCGGCCGCGTCACCGCCACCGGCGCGCCGGCGGTGCCGCCACGCGCGGAAGCGTCGCCAGCTCCACACTCCGACCGCGGCGTAGACCTCGAACGCGAAGAACAGCAGCAGGGGATCGTACGAGGCGCGGTGGCGCGTGCCGCCGAAGTACAGCGCCGCGGTCACGATGATCGCGACCAGGTGCACCGCGAGCCAGCCCTGCCGCACCCAGCGGCGGCGCACCAGCGTGACCAGGAACAGCAGCGACGGGATCGCGAACGCGACCTCGTAGACCTTGGTCCACGCGCGCGCGGGCTCGCGCCACTGGCCGCGACCGGAGTCGGGCCACGGGATGTTGTAGCGCCACAGCAACGCGACGTTGAGCCAGGTGTACTGCAGCTGCTGCCCGATCGTGGTCTTGGCCAGACACTCGCGGATGTACTGGTTGTGCCGCGCGGTGTCGCCGATGTAGCCGGGGTAGTGCAGCACGTCACCGATCACCGGGTTGAGCTGCACCTGCGGCTTGCGGCCCTCCTTGCGCGCTCGGTCGAGCAGGTTGTTGAGCTGCAGGAACTCCGGCGGACGGAAGTGGACCTTGCCGTGGCCCTTGCCGTCGGGCAGCGACTCGATCTTCGAGTTGTGGCAGCGGCCGAACACCATGTTGAACGGGCCGTTCTCCGACACCAAGCCGTTGCGGCCGGTCTGGTAGCGGAAGTGTGCCGCCGACAGGCCCAGCAGCAGCGCCAGCGGGATGCCGGCGCCGACCAGGTGCACCAGTCGCAGCTTCGGCATGGCCTTGCGCCGCCACAACCAGTACAGCCCCAGCAGTCCCACCGACATCAGGATCTGCGGCCGGAACCACGCGCCCAGCCCGGCGCAGACGCCCATCAGCACGGCGTCGCGCATGCGACCCTCGTCGACCAGCCGGATCGAGCACCACGTCGCGAGCAGGAAGCACGCCGAGAACGGCAGCTCCGACAGCAGGTAGCCGCCGGTCGACAGGTGCGGATAGTAGAACACCAGCAGCAGGCCCAGCGCGTGCGCGACCGGGCGGTGCTGGCCCACGCGCAGCGCGATGCGATGCGCCGCGAGCACGCACGCGGTGCCCAGCAGCGCATAGACCACGCCGATCGCGGCGAAGTTCTGCATGCCGAACATCGCCTTGAGCACCGCCGCCAGCAGGTGCGTGCCGAAGGGGAAGAACGCGTGGTACTCGTAGTGGCCCCAGGGCTCGCGCACCAGCCGTTCGGCGCGCGAGTTGTAGCCGTTCATGTCCGAGTAGATGTACTCGCCCAGCGGATGGGCGACGAGGCTCCAGTGCAGCCGCACCAGCAGCGCGGCGAGCACGATCGCGATCGTCCATCGCTCGGCGACGATGAACGCACGCAGGCGCTGCAAGCGGGACGACGACGACACGGCCAAGGGCGAGGCCCGGGTTCTACCACGGCCGGCCCCGGGCTTGCGCGCGGCCCCGTGGCGTCAGTCCTTGGAGAGGACGAGCCGGTCGCGGGACCCCTCGCCTTCCGGTCGCTCCGCGACCAGAGCCGTCACCATCCGCTGACCGGCTCTCACTTCTTGCGCAGGCCGCGGTAGCGGAAGCTGACCTCGAGCTGCTCCTCGTCGCCGAAGGCCAGCAGCTTCTCGTAGCAGGTGGCCTCCCCCGACAGCGGCAGGATCGCCGCCACCGGCGTGGCGCCCTGACCCATGGCGGCGTTGCCCATCGGCGCGGCCGCACCGCCGAAATCCTTGCCGTCCATCACCTGCTGCTGCGCGGGCTGATCCGTGGGCGCCTCGATGTAGCCGCCCGAGCGCGGGATCGGCATCGACAGGCCGTCGACGTGCTGCAGCGTGCCCTCGTGGGAGAAGCGGCCGACCTTGGTGCCCTCGGGCGAGTACACCGTCCAGCCGACGTAGGTGCTGGGCACGTCCGCCACCGGCAGCCGCGCCTTGAACGTGCCGCGTCCGCGCTCGTCGGTGGCCTCGCCGCCTTCGACGTAGACCAGCTCGACGTCGAACGACGACAGCATGCCGCCCTGCTCCTGCGAGCGCAGCAGCGGCACCATCACGCGACCGTCGCTGGCCTTGGCCGGCTGCACGCCGCGACCGCCGACGCGCGTGCTCCACAGCTCCGCGCCCTGCGGCAGCGCCAGCCGCAGGAACTGCCGCCGGTTGTTGCGGACCTGGTACGTCACCGAGGTCAGCCGTCGGCCCTCGCGGGTCCACATCGTGTTCGCCAGGGTCTGATCGAGCAGCGTGACCAGCACCTCGACCTCGGCGTGGCTGCCGGTCGCGACCGAGATCTTGGGTCGCGCGCCGACGTACTTGAAGCCGAACAGCAGCGGTTGATCGGTGACGCCGAGGATCGCAGCCGGCAGCGCGCGCACGTCGACCGGCGTGGCCGCCTCGGTCGCGCCCGAGGCGATCTCGAGGTTGCCGCGCGACTCGATGCCGAGGTAGCCCTTGCTGCGCTCCGCGCCGATGGGCGAGACCACCGGCACCGAGAGGTCCTTGCTGTCGTCGGGCATGGCGCGCTCGAGATCGACGACGAGGCTGTAGCTGCCCTCGGCGGCGAAGTTGAGCACGACGTCGAGCTTGCCGTCCTCGCCCAGCTTCCAGTCGCGGATCGACGCGCCGCGCACGTCGAGCACGGTCATGCCCTTGGGCACCTCGTACGAGAGCTTGTCGAGGCCGGCGAAGAGGATCGTGTGCTGCACCGTGGTGGTGGTGCGCAGCACGCCCTCGCCCAGCGAGACCAGCGTCTGGACCTCGGCGTACATGCGCGCGCTCTTCTTCTCGGCCTCGGGGATCTCGCGCTGCCACTGCACCGTCAGCGAGCCGGTCGCGGGCAGCGTCGCCTCGACCACGCGGTTGCCACCGACGACCTTGTCGGACTCGAGCTGCGCACCGATCACGGTGAAGTCGAGGTCCTCCTTGGCCGGCACCGCGAGCTCGACCTCGGTCGCGCCCGAGGGCGCGAGCTGGAACGACAGGCTGCTCTGGCCCTCGGCGGTGCTGACCGCGACGCCGAACTGCAGGTCGAGATCGAACGCGCCGCGGCGGTCGGTCACCAGGGTGTAGAAGCCGCCCTCGATCACCACCGGCGCTTCCTTGCCGCCGATCTTGGCCGACTGCAGCGCCACGGTCGCGGGCAGCAGCGGGATGCGGGCCCAGCCGCGCGTGCGCAGCACCTCGACGTGGTGCTTGGCGCGGAACACCGCGGCCGAGGGCTTGCCGTCCTCGAACACGACCTCGCCGCGGTAGCGCGCGGACGCCAGCGCGCCCTCGCGCGGTGGCTCCTCCTCGCGCTTGCGCGTGGCTTCGTACAGCTTGAGAAACTCGTCGAGCTGCAGCACCACGCGCTCGGGCGGATCTTCGGCGCGGGCGTGTGCGGGCCAGGCGAGGGCGGCGGCGAGGGCGGCGGCGAGGACGGATTGCTTGTGCATGGCGAACTCCTGGGGGGCTAGGTGCGCGCGCGCTTGCGCTTGCGGGACTCGACGCGCAGCACGTGCTGCGAGCCTGGACTCCAGAGATCGAAGGCGTAGAGGATGGCTTCGCCGCCGTGCAGCGGCACCAGCACGCGGGGACCGAAGTTCGCCTGCGGGCCTTCGTCGACCGCCCGCGCGTCCGCGGGCAGCGACTCGGTCCACGCGGGGTCGTCGGGCGCCCACGGCAGCGCCGCGGCGCCCAGGCCCAGCTCCACGCCGTTGCCGCGACGCAGGCTGCGGGCCGCCGGCGGCGGTGCGAACAGCTTCTGTTGGTTGGCGGACTCGAGCCGCTCGCGCGCGGCCGACTCGCTCTTGGTCGCCTCGAGCTCGGCCTCGAGATCCGCGGCCTCGAACTCGTAGGTGCGCGACTCGTCCTGCTCGAGCTTGTCGAGCTGCTTGCTCTGCTCGATCGCGCGGCGGTACTCCTGCTCCGCGGCCTTGTAGTCGCCCGAGGCGCGGAGCTTCTTGGCCTTGTCCTTGCGACCGCGGGCCTCGATCCGCAAGGTGGTCGCGCGGGCACGGGCCTGATCCTTGATGCGGCGCGACACGCCGACCTTGGAGGAGGTCTCCACGCCGGTCACGACCGCATCGGCGGCCACGGGCTCGGGCGGCGCCGGCGGTGCGTTGAGCACGTCGAGGTTCGACTGCAGCTTGCGCAGGTTCTCGCCGCCCAGTCCCTGGGCGTCGAGCTCGTCGAGCTTGGTCTGCGCGCGGTCGAAGTCGTTGTCGTTGTAGGCCTCCTCGGCCTCGCGCAGCAGCGCGTCCTCCTTGGCCTGCCGCACCGTGAGATCGTCGTCGAGGCTCGGCGCGGTCGCGGGCGGGGCCGCGCCGCCGGGGGTCGCGGTCGCGTTCAGGCGGGTTTGGAAGGGGCGGCGCGGAACGAGCTGCCGTACGCGCTTGCGTCGCGGCGCGCGCTCGATCGAGATCACGCCGGCCTCGCGCAGCGCGATCGTGGCCTTGGTCTCGCTGGGCAACAGCAGGCGCGCACGCACGTCGCGGATCGGTGCCTCGACCGCGGGCAGCGCGATGGTTCGCACGTCGCGTCGGCGCCACCGTGCGCCCGGCAGCAGCGCCGCCACCGTCACCGGCGTCGCGACCAGGCCCGTGACGGTCTCGAGCGAGCGCTTGAGCGGGATGAGCACGGTGTCGCCGTCGCGGGCGGTGCGGACGTCGAGCCCGCCGATCTCGACCGCGAGCAGGCGCGCGCCCGCGGGCAGGCGCAGGCGCAGGTGCGAGGCCCGCTCGTTGACGACCTCGTAGCGCGCGCTCAGCAGCACCTGGCCCGAGCGCGCCGCCGCGAGCGAGAGGTTCGCGCGGTCGACGACGATCGCGGGTGCCTCGACCGGCACGAACCGCAGCAGCTGCAGCGACTGCTTGCCGCTGGCGTCGCCGTGGCGCACGAACGCGGCCATGGACTGGCCCGCCGCGAGATCGCGGCCCCAGTCGGGCAGCCGCGCGGCGACGGTCGCCTGCCAGCCCGCGAGCGTCGGCACCACGTCGACGTCGCCGTCGCGCGCGAGCTCGAAGCTCGAGTCGGTGCGGCTGGTGCCGTCGAGCACGAACGACGGCGGCGTGATCGCGGCATCGCCCCGCGGCGTCGGGGCCGACCACGACAGCTCGAGGGCCACGCGGGAGGTCGCGGGCGACTGCAGCTCGACGGTGACGCGGTCACCGTCGCGGTCCACCTTGCGCACGAACGGTCCCTCGACCGCGAGGTCCGCACCGACGTCGCGGGCGGTGAAGCTCACGCGCTCGAGCGCGCCGCGGCGCACGATCCACTGCAGCCGCGCGCGCCCGCCGAGCTCGGCGTCGCCGACCACCAGACCCACGCCGACCTGGCCCAGCGCCAGCGTGCCGTCGTCCGGTGGCGCCGGCGGGGGCGCGAGCTCCAGCCGCAGCGCCGACGCGCCGCCCAGGGTCTGGCCGGCCGCGCGCACGATGCTGCCGTCGTCGGCGGTCAGCCGCAGGCCCAGCTCCGGCGCGATCGTGGTCTCGCCGATGGTCGCGGGCAGCAGCGTGATCGGCAGCGCGCCGTGGCTCGGGTCGCCGTCGATGCGCGCGACCAGCTCGAGGGTGTGCGTGCCCGAGACCCACGCGACCACGGTGTTGGGTGCACCGCCCTGCGCGGCCGCGGTGTGGCCGTCGAGCGTGACGCGCCGGGTCACCAGCGCGCCGCCGGCGAGCTCGCCGAAGAACCACCCTGGCTCGTCCGCGACGAGCTGCCAGCGGGCGACCAGCACGAGGTGGCCCTGCTCGCGACGCAGCGTGATCGAGCGGCTGCGCGCGGACGGCTTGGCCGGCGTCGACTCGGGCCCGCGCGCCGTCTCGCGCAGGCCGACGAAGCGCGTGCCGCCGAGCTCGACGCGACCGGGGTCGGGCGCGAGCGCGAGCAGCAGCAGGGTCGGCAACAACGTCATCGGCGCGGGCGGAGCATAGCGGTTTGGCGTGCGGCGCGAGCGAGCACTGGGGTGGCTTGGTCTCGGCGACGGCGACCGAGCTCGCGGGTTGCACGGTCGCTGGAGCCATCGCGCACGTGCGTGCAGCCGCGCCGTGGCGTCGCCGAAGCGGCTGCACGATCACGACGCACGGCGGGTTCCCACAGACCGTCCCCGTGCTCGCGCGGCGCGCTGCGGGTCGCGGCCCGCCGCGCGCGCCGGGGTCGGGCCCGCGCGAAACTCCTGCGGTCGCACGTGCCGGGCCGCCCAGCTTGCCGCATGCACGGCCGCGCTGCTATGCACGGCCGGCAACGATGTCACGCGCTGCCGGGCTCTGTTTCGCCATCGTCCTCGCCGCCGCAAGCGGTCTGTGTGCCTGCGGTCCCCGGCGTGGTGGACCGTCGACGGTCCCGCCCGATCACGCCGCGGTGGAGACCGCCGTCGATCCGGCGCAGCAGCGTGCGGCGATCCTCGCGGCCTCGGATCTGCCGGCGCCCCAGGCCAAGCCCCTGGCCGACGACCCCATGGCGGTCACCATCGATCGCCTGTCCAACGGCATGTCGGTCTACATCAGCGTCGATCGCCACGAGCCCAAGTTCGTGGCCTGGGTCGCGGTGCGGGCCGGCAGCCGCCACGATCCCCCGGACTCGACCGGGCTGGCGCACTACCTCGAGCACATGCTGTTCAAGGGCAGCGACGAGCTCGGCACCACCGACTACACCGCCGAGGCACCGCACGTCGAGCGCGTGCGCGAGCTCTACGCCGAGCTGCGGCGCACCAAGGACGACGACGCGCGCCGGCGGGTGCTCGCGAGCATCGACGCCGAGACCCAGGCGCAGGCGAAGTACGCGATCCCCAACGAGCTCGATCGCCTGTACGCGACCATGGGCTTCGACGGCGTCAACGCGTTCACCTCCGACGACGAGACCGTCTACATCGCCGAGGTCCCCAGCAATCGCATGCAGCACTGGGCCACGGTCGAGGCCGAGCGCTTCTCCGATCCGGTGTTCCGCCTGTTCATGCCCGAGCTCGAGGCGGTGTACGAGGAGAAGAACCTCTCGCTCGACGAGCCCGACGAGCGGGTCTGGGACGCGATGCGGCTGGCGCTGATGCCCAAGCATCCCTACGGCACCCAGACCACCATCGGCACCGTCGAGCACCTCAAGTCGCCGGCCTACGGCGACATGGTCGAGTTCTTCGAGCGCTGGTACGTGCCCAACAACATGGCCATCGTGCTCGCGGGCGACGTGGATCGCGAGCAGGCGCTCACGCAGCTCGAGCAGGCCTTCGGGCGGCTGCAGCCCGCGGCACTGCAGACGCCCCACGCCGGCACGCTGCCGGCGCCGTCGGGCCGGGTCTTTCGCGAGGTCGAGGCGCCGGGCGAAGAAGAGGTCGCGATCGCGTGGCTGGGCGTGCCCGCCGGCCACGCCGACGCGCCCGCGCTGGCGGTGCTCGACCGCGTGCTCGACGACGCCAGCGTCGGTCTGCTCAACACCGAGCTCGAGCTGACGCAGAAGCTGCCCATGGCGCTGAGCTTCCACCAGGAGGCGCGCGAGGCCGGCTGGCTGGGCGTGCAGGGCGTGGCGCGGCAGGGTCAGCCGCTCGGCGAGGTCGAGGCGTTGCTGCTGGGCGTGATCGAGAAGCTGCGCCGCGGCGAGTTCAGCGATGCCGACGTCGCCGCGGCCAAGCTGCACCACGAGGTCGAGCGCAAGCGCCTGCTCGAGTCGACCCACGGTCGCGCCGCCGCGATGATGCAGGCGTACGTGCTGCACCAGGGCTGGACCGACGTGCTCGCGTACGAGCGCGCGTTCGCGGCCGTGACGCGCGACGACGTGCTGCGCGTGGCCAAGCGCTACCTCGGGCCCGACTTCGTCGTGGTCGCGCGCAAGGAGGGCGAGCTCGCGCTGCCGAAGATCGAAAAGCCCGTGATCACACCGGTCGCGATCGATCCCTCGCGCAGCAGCGGCTTCGCGCGCAAGGTCGGCGCCCTGGCGACGCCGCAGCTCGATCCGCTGTGGGCGGTCGAGGGCGATCACTACGTCCACCGCGCGCTGCCGGCGGGGCCGATGATCGCGGTGAAGAACCCGCGCAACGATCTGTTCAGCTTGAGCTACGCGTTCGAGCGCGGCTATCGCAAGGAGCCGCTGCTGTGCCACGCGCTGGCGCTGCTCGAGCTCTCGGGCGCCGGCGCCGAGTCGGCCGAGGCGCTGCAGAAGCGGATCTACGCCCTGGGCGTGCGCATCGAGACCGCGTGCAGCGCGGAGTACAGCCGCATCGAGATCTCGGGCCCCGACGCCTCGCTCGAGCCGGCGCTGGCGCTGCTCGACGGCTGGCTCGCGGCGCCGCGCTTCGACGCGGACACGGTCGCGCAGCTGCTCGACATCACGCTGTCGGAGCGCAGCGACGGCATGGCCGACGACGACGAGGTCATCGCCGCGCTCGAGGCCTACGCGAAGTTCGACCGCCGCAGCCCGTACCTGCAGCAGCCCAGCAACCGCGCGCTGGCCAAGGCCAAGCCGCGGGCGCTGCGTGGCCTGATCCGCGGCCTGCTCGACCACGAGCACCGCACGCTGTACTTCGGTCCGCGCGATGCGGATGCGGCCGCGGGCGTGGTCGCGCGCGGTCGCGATCATCGCAAGCTCGGCGACGCGCAGATCCGGGTGTGGCGGCGCGTGCAGGGGCCGCAGGTGTTCTTCCTGCACAAGCCCGGCGCCAAGGCCACCGTGCGCGTGTTGATGCCGCAGGGGCCGCTGCCGCGCGAGCAACGGCCGGCGGCGGAGCTGCTGTCGGAGTACCTCTCGGGCAACATGAGCGCGCTGGTGTTCCAGGAGATCCGCGAGTCTCGCGGACTCGCCTACGGCGCGGGCGCGGTCTACGACGTCGGCGAGCGTGCGCGCGATGCCGCGGGGCTGCGCGGCTGGCTGAGCACGCAGGCCGACAAGGTGCCCGAGGCGCTGCGGACCTTCCTCGCGCTGCTGCGCACCACCGAGATCCAGCCCGAGCGCGTGCGCGAGGCCCAGCGCGCGCTCGACCAGCGCTACCGCGCCGCGCGGCTCGAGCCGCGCTGGCTGGGATGGACCGTCGAGGGCTGGGACGAGCTCGGCGAGCCCACCGATCCGCGGCCGTGGCTGTGGCAGCGCATCGCCGCGACCACGCCGCAGGAGCTCTCGACGCTCGCGGCCGGCTTCGCCGACGCGCCGGTCATCATCGCCGTCGTCGGCGATCGCGACCGCGTGGGCCTGTCGCAGCTGCGACAGATCGCGCCGACCACCGAGGTCGACCTCGCGGCGCTCTACTCCTATGGTGCGTTCCCCGACGGCCCCCGCGCTGCGGACGAGCCTGGCGACGCGGGCCCACCCACCACCCAAGACTGAGAGACCGGCAGCGAATGCTGACGGGCTCTCGTCGCGAAGCGACTGGAAAGAGAGGGGTCCCGTGACCGGCTTGGCCGGGCACGGGGAGAGGAAGCGGAGCTTCCTCTCCAAAGACTGACGCCGCGCGGCCGCTGGCGCGCAGCGCCGGCCTCCGATACCATGGCCAGCTGCGATGCGTGCGTCTCGATCGCGCCTGCTGACCGTGCTGCCGTGCGCCGCCTGGATGGGCTGCGCGGGCGCCAACTCGGGCGGCGGCAGCTTCGGCGCCACCATCGGTGACGCGGGCTCGGCCGAGGGCAACGCGACCTTCGGCGACGAGGCGTCGGGCTCGGGCTCGGGCAGCGCGGGCGAGGGCGGCACCGGCAACGGGCCCGGCGGCAGCTCCGCGAGCGCGACCACCGGCGATGCCGGAAGCGACGGCGACAGCGCCGGCGGCGAGGTCTGCAACGGCCTCGACGACGATGGCGACGGCATCGTCGACGACGGCATCCCCGACGTCAGCTGCGGCGAGGGCGTGTGCGCGGCGACCGTGCCCGGCTGCGACGGCGGCGTGCCGGCGCAGTGCTTCCCCGGCACGCCCGGCGACGAGCAGTGCAACGGCCTCGACGACGACTGCGACGGCAGCGTCGACGAGTCACTGTCGCAGTCGTGCGACTCGGCCTGCGGCGTGGGCCAGCAGACCTGCTCCGCGGGCGCGTGGAGCGAGTGCAACGCACCGCCGCCGCAGGCGGAGAGCTGCAACGTCGCCGACGACGATTGCAACGGCCAGGTCGACGAGGGCCTGGGCGGCTGTCGCGTCGGCGTGACGCGGTGGTGGCACCCGGTCAGCGGCGAACACTTCTACTCGGTCGATCCCAACGAAGGCTTCTGCTGCGGCTACAACCAGGAGTTCGTCGACTTCTACTTCCTGTACGCCGCCGCGCAGCCGCAGACCACCGCGTGGTACCGCTGCTACCAAGACGGCGGCTTCCATCACTACACCACCGACGCCGGCTGCGAGGGCCTGACCGTCAACGAGGGCGTGATGGGCTACATCGGCACGGTGCAGCTGCCGGGCTCGACCGCGCTGTACCGCTCGTACAACCCCGGCAACGGCGATCACTTCTTCACCACCAGCCAGGCCGAGCACGACAACGTCGTCGACAACCTCGGCTTCGTCGACGAGGGCACCGTCGGCTACGTGTGGTGAGCGCGCGCCGACGCGCCGCTCACAGCGTGCCGTTGCGATCGGGCAGCGTCTCGCCGACCTCGGCGAGCCAGCGCTCGACCTCGGCCGCGCGTGCCGGCGAGGGCGGCTTGCCGTTGGCGAACGCGTCGCGGGCCTTGGCTGCGAGCTCGCGTGCGCGCGAGCGATCCTTGACGGTGTGCAGCGCGCGGGCGAGGGCGAACTGCGTCTGCGCCAGCAGCTGCGGGTCGAGGCCGCGGCCGCCGCGGAGCTTGAGCGCGCGCTCGAGTCGCTTGACCGCCTCGCTGGCCTGACCCTGGACCAGGTCGAGCTCGCCCAGGCTCGTGAGCGCGAACGCGACGTCGGGATCGTCCTTGCCGCGGGTGCGTTCCCACAGCGACAGCGCGCGGTCCTGTTGCTGTCGCGCCTGCTCGACGCGACCGGCCTGGGCCAGCACCGTGCCGAGCTCGAACAGCGCCTGCGCGACCTTGGGGTGGTCGCCCCAGGCGTCGCGGGCGATGCCGTGCGCGCGCTGCAGCGCCGCGATCGCGGCGTCGAAGCGGCCCTGGTCGCGCTCGAGCTGGGCGCGCTGACGCAGCAGCGGCAACAGCCGCGTGGAGCTGGGCCCGATGGCGGTCTCGATCAGCGCGGTCGCCTCGTCGAGGGTCGCGCGTGCGGCCGCGGCGTCGCCCTCGGCCAGGGCGATGCGCGCGGAGACCGACAGCGCGAGCGCGTTGTCGGGGTGCGCGGCGCCCAGCGCCGCGACGAAGATCTCGCGCGCCTCGTCGTGCTGCGCGCGTGCGTCGGCGATGCGGCCCTCGGCCAGCGACACCAGCGCGAGCTCGCGGTGCACCGACGCCAGCCACCACGCGTTGGCCGGCTCCTTCTCGAACAGCGCCTGCGAGGCCTCGAGGGCCTCGCGCGCCGCGGCGAGCTCACCCTCGGCCGCCTGCACCACGCCCATGTCGTGGCGCATGCGCGCCTCGAGCCGACCGAACATGCGGATGCGCTTGAGCGCCGCGTCGGCGTGACGGCCCCACGACAGGCCGTCGCTGGGATGACGCAGGTTGCGACCGGCGACCGACACCAGCGCCGCCGCGACGGTGGCGGCGACGACGTCGTGCTTCACGCCCGCGGCGAGCCAGTGCGCCTCCTGCAGGTTCTTGTTCGCGACCGCGGGGTCGTCGTCCGCGAGCGCCTGGGCCTCGCCCAGACGATGGCGCGCCTCGGCCACGATCGGCTGGTAGGTCTCGCCCGCCGGCGTCGCGATGGTCTGCGCGCGCGCGTAGGCCGACTGCGCCTCGGACACCGCGTCGCGCACGAGCCCGGTGTTGCCCAGCGCGCGCACGCGCATGAGCTGACGCCGCGACGCCGCGACCGCCTCGGCGGTGCTGGTGTCCTGCGGCGGTTCGGCCTCGGCGTTGAGCGCCTCGGTCTCGGCACACTGCGCGATGGGTTGCAGCTCCATCGCCGCGAAGCCGGCCTGCGCCGCGACGGTGACGTCGGCCTTGGCCAGCACGTCCGCGAGCGCGTCGAGCTCCGACAGTCGATCCTGCAGGCACAGGTTGCGGCGCTCGAGCAGGCGTGTGGACTGCTCGCCGCGCAGGTGCGTGGCCTCGCACGCCTCGGTGTGCATCTGCACCCACGCCTGGCCGTAGGCGTCGAGCGTGGTGCCGACCAGCGCGACGGTGTCGGGCACGAACGCGCGATCGACCGCCGACAGGCCGCTGGTGACCTCGGCCTTGCGCGCGTCGTTCCACACCTGCGCCAGCAGCTCGCCCGAGCCGCGGCACACCGAGGGCGGGAGGTTCTTGATGTACTGCGCCACGCCGATGGCCCCGACCATCGCGGTGCCCAACGCGACGCCGGTCAGGACCTTGCGCCGCAGCACCCGCGGGTCCTTGCCCAGCTCGGTGAGCAACGCGTCCATGGTCGGGAAGCGATCGCCGGGGTTGGGCGCGAGGCCCCGCAGCAGGATGCGGCGCACCCAGCTGGGCACGGCGACGCCGCTGGGCGGCTCGCGGATGCGGCCGGCCTGCTTCTGCGCCGTGAGCGAGCCGGCGTCCTCGCCGTCGAACGGTCGCTCGCCGTACAGCGCCTGGTACAGCGAGGTGCAGAAGCTGAACTGGTCGCTGCGCGCGTCGGTCGGCTGGCCCAGGTGCTGCTCCGGTGCCATGTACGCCGGCGTGCCCATGATCGAGCCGGTCTGCGTCAGCATCGGCTCGTACAGCGCGTCCTGGTCGTCGTCGCCGCGGCGCTCGTCGTCGTCGTCGTCGTCGTCGAGCGCGGGCGCGTCGGTGTCGAGCGCCTCGCTGTGCAGCGGACGCGCGAGGCCGAAGTCCATCACGCGCACGCGGCCGTCGCGACCGATGAGCACGTTGTCGGGCTTGAAGTCGCGGTGCACCAGGTTGGCCGCGTGCGCCGCTGCGAGGCCGCGACCGGCGGGGATGAACACCTCGAGCACCTCGTCCCAGCGGCGCGGCTTCTCGGCGAGCCAGCCCTTGAGCGTGGTGCCCTCGATGAGCTCCATCGCCACGAACACGCGCTCGCCGATGGTGCCGACGTCGTAGACCGTGATGACGTTGGGGTGGGCCAGCTTGGCCAGCGCTTGCGCTTCTTGCAGCAGCCGCGAGCGCGCCCGCTTGCGCTCCGACTGGTTGGGGCGCAGGAGCTTGAGCGCGACCTTGCGGTTGAGCTCGGGATCGTAGGCCGAGAACACCAGGCCCATGCCGCCTTGGCCGATCTCCTCGAGCACGACGTAGCGGCCCAGGCGGGTGCCGGGGGACAGGCCGTGGCCACCGCCCTCGTCGGTCCGCTTCTGTCCCTCGATGATGGTGTCGGCCTCGACGTCGGCGCGCTGTGTCGGCTCACCGCTGGCGTTGGGGCCCGTCATGTCCGGTCTCGGCACAGCATACCAGGCCCGGCCGCGCCCGGTCGGCCGCGCCGCGGGCCGACCGCGCCGCCCGTGGCGTCGGGCACACGCGCCGCTGTCTCCAACGTACACACACCGGGCCTCGCCGCGGTGGGTCGCGAGCGCGGCCGTTGGTAGGATCCTGCTCGCGCGTGGCCGAGTCGTTGCAACAGCTCGAACGCACCGGTGCGGAGGTCGGCGGGCCGCCGCCGGCGCTGGTGGTGCTGCCCGATCCCGACGCCCGCGTGGCGCCTTCGACCCGCGTGCTCGGTGAGAGCCCGATCCGTCGCCTCGTCGCGGACGCGCAGCGCGTGGGCTTCGATCCGATCCTGTTCGCACCCGGCACCACGCCGTGTGGTCCGGTCGCACGCGAGATCGCGACCGGTGATCGCCTGCCCGGTGCGGCGCTGGTGGTGTTCGAGACCACCTCGGTGCGCGCGGGCCTGCTCGAGCTCATGGTCGCGCACCCGCTCGAGGACGACGAGCGCTACACGCTGTACGACGCGGCCGGTCGACCCGCGGCGAGCTTCGTCGGACATCCCGGGCACGTGCCCGCGGAGCTGCCGATCTGCGAGGAGCTGCCGTACCCCGAGGGCATCGGTCCGCGCGACGTCGTGCGCGTGGTCTATCGCGAGGACCTCGCGCGCGCCGAGACGCTCGTGCTCGAGGCCGAGGAGGTGTTCCCCGCGGCACCGTCGGCGTGGCGGCGCTGGCTCGGCGTGCCGACGCTGCGGTGGATGGCGGCCCGTCGCGGGCCCGTCGCGCAGCTCGAGCTGGTCGCGCTCGTGCTGGTCGCGCTCGCGCTGCCGCTGACGCTCGCGGGGCCGGGGCTGCAGATTCCGATCGCGGCGCTGTGCCTGCTGCTGGGCGTGCACGTCAGCAAGCTGCTCAAGTCGGTGCGGGTGCTGCGGCAGCACGTCGATCGCGACGTCGGCGACGTCGCCGGGCAGCGCCTCGCCCGCGCCGCGCGACCGCTGGGACACGCCGCGGCCTGCGGCGGATTGACGTACGCCGTGATCGCCCAGAGTGCCCGCGCCGACATCGCGGGCCTGGTGTTGTTGGCAGCCGGCGGCGCCGCGACGATGATCGCGCTGGCGCAGGCGCGCTTCTTGTTGCGCGGTCACGAGGCGCCGGTGTTCGCGTTGCCCGACGCACACGCAGTCGCTGCGCGACTGGGTCTGCGTTTGCCTTCGATCATGGAGGGCGCGCCGATGTTCGAGCTCGTGATCGTGCTCGCGGCGCTGCCCGGCGGCGCGACCGCCCCGTGGGTGGTGTTGCTGACGGGCGCCGCCGCGCGCGTGTGGCGTTGGTTCGCGGGCCCACTCGGTGCGGCAGGGGACTGACGACCGCCCGATCGACCGGGTCGAGCGACGCGCGTGCGCCACGATCGGCCCGCTGCGCTGCCGCGCGCGGCCCGTCGTCGGACGGTGCGCGCGCGGCTCCGAGGTGCCGCCGGGTTTGACCCCCATCGCGACAAGATGCTAGCTTTCGAACGCGCGCAGCCGCGTTTCGCAGGCTGCGCGATGCACCACCATGGCACGCAAGATCCCGCTGCTCCCACTCCGCGAGCTCATCGTGTTCCCGCACGAAGTCGTGCCGCTCTTCGTGGGTCGCGAGAAGTCGATCGCCGCGCTCGAAGAGGCGATGGCCGATGACCGGCACATCCTGCTGTGCGCGCAGAAGAAGGCCAAGGTCAACGACCCCAAGCCCGAGGGCATCCACACCGTCGGCACCATCGGCACCATCATCCAGCTGCTGCGTCTGCCCGACGGCACGGTGAAGGTCCTGGTCGAGGGCAAGACCCGCGCGCGCATCGAGAAGTACCTCGACACCGGCAAGTGCTTCTTCGTCGAGGCCGAGCTGCTGCAGCCCGAGGGCGAGGGCGAGGACGACCCCGAGCTCGCGGCGCTGGTGCGCTCGGTGCAGGCGACCTTCGAGAACTACGTCAAGCTCAACAAGCGCGTGCCCCCGGAGCTGGCGGTCTCGGTGCAGAGCATCGAGAGCCCCGCGCGCCTGGCCGACACCATCGCCGCGCACGTCAACTTCAAGCTCACCGCCAAGCAGGAACTGCTCGAGACCGAGTCGGTCCGCGCCCGTCTGGAGAAGCTCTTCGAGCTGATGCAGAACGAGATCGAGATTCTCCAGGTGGAGAAGAAGATCCGTACCCGCGTCAAGAAGCAGATGGAGAAGAACCAGAAGGAGTACTACCTCAACGAGCAGATGCAGGCGATCCAGAAGGAGCTCGGCAGCCAGGACGAGTTCAAGAACGAGATCGCCGAGCTCGAGGAGCGCATCCGTCGCAAGAAGATGAGCAAGGAGGCGGCGGAGCGGCTCAAGAAGGAGCTCAAGAAGCTCAAGATGATGAGCCCGATGAGCGCCGAGGCCACCGTCGTGCGCAACTACATCGACGTGGTGCTGGCGCTACCGTGGTTCGAGCGCACCGAGGACAAGCTCGACGTCGAGGAGGCGGAGAAGATCCTCGACGAGGATCACTACGGCCTCGAGAAGCCCAAGCAGCGCATCGTCGAGTACCTCGCGGTGCAGAAGCTGGTGAACAAGATCCGTGGCCCCATCCTCTGCCTCGTGGGCCCGCCGGGCGTGGGCAAGACCTCGCTGGCCAAGAGCGTGGCGCGGGCCACCGGGCGCAAGTTCGTGCGCGTGTCGCTGGGCGGCGTGCGCGACGAGGCCGAGATCCGCGGCCATCGCCGCACGTACATCGGCGCGATGCCGGGCAAGATCCTGCACGGCATCCGCAAGGCCGGCTCGGCCAACCCGGTGTTCCTGCTCGACGAGATCGACAAGATGTCGATGGACTTCCGCGGCGACCCCTCGGCCGCGATGCTCGAGGTTCTCGACCCCGAGCAGAACGTCGCGTTCGTCGACCACTTCCTCGACCTCGACTACGACCTGTCCGAGGTGCTGTTCATCTGCACCGCGAACTCGCTGCACACCATCCCGATCCCGCTGCGCGATCGCATGGAGATCATCGAGCTGTCGGGCTACACCGACGAGGACAAGCTCAAGATCGCCAAGCAGTACCTGATCCCCAAGCAGATCGAGCAGAACGGGCTCGAGGGCGTGGACATCCAGGTCGGCGACCCGGCGGTCAAGGAGCTCATCCACCACTACACCAAGGAGGCCGGCGTGCGCTCGCTCGAGCGCGAGACCGCGGCGGTGCTCCGCAAGATCGCGCGCGAGTACGTCAAGGATCCGCGCAAGGGCCAGAGCTTCAAGGTCGACGCGAAGTACGTGCAGAAGCTGCTCGGGCCGCGGAAGTACCGCTTCAACCGCGCCGAGGAGATCGACTCGATCGGCATGGTCAACGGCCTGGCCTACACCAGCTTCGGCGGTGACCTGCTGCCGGTCGAGACCACCGTGACCTCGGGCAAGGGCAAGGTCACGCTGACCGGTCAGCTCGGCGACGTCATCAAGGAATCGGCCCACGCGGCGGTGACGTACGTGCGCGCGCGCAGCCTGGTGCTGGGGCTCGAGCCCGACTTCTACGAGTACGTCGATTTCCACGTGCACTTCCCCGAGGGCGCAGTGCCCAAGGACGGCCCCTCGGCCGGCGTCACCATCGTGACCAGCCTGGTCTCGGCGCTGCTGCGCGTGCCGGTGCGCAAGGACGTCGCCATGACCGGCGAGATCAACCTGCGCGGCAAGGTGCTGCCGATCGGCGGGCTCAAGGAGAAGGTGCTCGCGGCCTACCGCGCCGAGATCACCACCGTCATCTGTCCGCGCGAGAACGAGAAGGACCTGCACGAGGTGCCCAAGACCGTGCTCAAGGCCATCGAGTTCAAGTTCGCCGACACCATCGACGACGTGCTGCGCTGGGCGATCGCGCCGCTGGCCGAGGATCATCCCAACGCGCCGCTGCGCGCGTTCCTGGGCGGCACGACTCCGGCCGAGGCCGACGACTGGCGGGCGGTGCGGCAGTTTCTCCGCGACCGCGAGCGCCAGGAGCGAGCCGAGCGCAGCCGCGAGAACGAGCCGGTGCACTGAGAGCCCGGCAGCGAATGCTGACGGGCGCTCGTCGCGGAGCTTCCTCTCCATCGACTGAGAGCCCGGCAGCGCAGGCGCGCGGGCCCGCCGGCGCGGGCCTGCGGCCGCGCTGTCACGACGGCGGCAGCGCGACCGGGCGATCGAGACCCAGCGGCGCGAGCTCGCGTGCGGCGAGCTCCTGATCG
>JAIBBS010000369.1 GCA_019694555.1 Nannocystaceae bacterium | reverse complement strand
CGTCGCGCCACGTGCCGCGCCGTCTACTCCCGCGCGCGCAGCCGAGGCGCCTTCGGCGTCTCGACGTCACCACCGGTGAGGTCGTGGACCAACGTACGGCAGCGATCCACCGACGGACCGCGGACATCGTGCTCGGTCGCCTGGTCGACACACCACGTGGCGGCGTTGAGCGCGAGCGCAGCGACGGGAGCGACGAACTCGGCCAGCTCTGCACACACCGCCGCGTCGGGCTGCTCGCCGGCCGCGTTCGCGAGCCGGTCGTGGGCCGCCGCGTACAGCAGTGCGGTGCGCCACGCCGCGCGGACGTTCATCGCGGGCGAGCCGAATCGCTTGATCGACGCGAGCCCGGTGACGAGCCGCTCGCCGTCGTACAGCCACTCCTCCACGTGCGCCTTGGCGTCGAGCTTCGCGGCCATGTGGCGCTCGATCCCCGCGTCGAAGTGGGCGAGCACGGCGTTGCCCATCGCCTCGACCTCGCCGGGCTCGAACGGACCGCGCGTGAACTCGTCGACGTCGCCGACGAGCCCGTCGAGGACGTCGTGCGCGTCTTCGGCCTCACGCGAGCGCGAGACGACCTCGAGGTCGAGCAACGAACGCTTGCACGGCGGTGGTGTCGTGTGGGCGCGCTTCACGACGCACAAGCCGTCGAGCCCCGAGGTCGCACAGCTCGCCTTCCACGCGCCGATGGCGTCTTCGAGGGCGAGGGAGTCGCTCGCCGGGCGCTCGCCGATCTCGGCGGGGGCGACGGTCGGGCCAGCGTCGGCGGGTTCGGCGGTCGTGCACGCGACGCACAGCGACAAGCCGAGCGCGGCGGCGAGACGACGGGAGAAGGACGGGGTGCGGGTGTCGATGATTGCCATGGGTTCGGGCTCCTCGACCCAGCGGTACCCGGGACGGGCGGAGCGATTGCGCCGGCGCATCGATCGGCGGTCTCGACAATTTCCGGGCTCGGGAGCAATTGATCGCCGGTGCTCGTGGTACCGCCCCGGCATGGACGAGCTCGAGACCGACAGAGCGCGCCTTCGCTCAGGGCGACCCCACGGACCCGTCGGCAGCGCAATGATGACGACTGAAGCCGGCAGCGACGTGGAGCTCGTCGCGGATGGCGGCGCCACCATCGACGGCACGCTCGATGATCGGCTGCGCCACGCGCACCTGCGCGCCGAGCTCTTCGGCGTCGCGACGCCGGTCACCATCGGACGGTTCACGGTCGTGCGCCGGATCGGCCGCGGCGGGATGGGGACGGTCTACGTCGCGACGGATCCCGAGCTCGACCGCAAGATCGCGCTCAAGGTCCTGCGCTCGGATCGGCCTGCCGGTCGCGCGCGCATGCTGCTCGAAGCGCGAGCGCTCGCGCGCCTGTCCCACCCCAACGTCGTCGCGATCCACGAGGTCGGCACCGACGGCGCGCACGTGTACCTGGCGATGGAGCTGGTCGAGGGCCAGACCTTGCGCGCGTGGCTCGAGCGCGCCCCGAGCCGCGGCGACGTGCTGCGCGTGTTGTCGCAGGTCGCCCGCGGGCTGCAGGCTGCCCATCGCGCCGGGCTCGTGCATCGCGACGTGAAGCCCGACAACGTGATCGTCGGCGCCGACGGCCGTGTGCGCGTGGTCGACTTCGGCGTCGCGAAGGCCGACGACGAGTCGCCCGTGGCGAACGAGCCCGCCGCGCCCGTGACGGTGACGCTCACCTCGCCGGGCCACCTGCTCGGCACGCCGGCGTACATGGCTGCCGAGCAGTTTCTCGGCCTGCAGGTCGACGCGCGCACCGACGTGTTCGGCTTCTGCGTCGTGCTGTGCGAGGCGCTGTCGGGCAAGCGGCCGTTTGCCGGGGACGACGCGGCGACGATCGCTGCCGCGGTGCTCCGCGACGCGCCGGAGCCGCTGCCTTCGTTGCCCGCGCCACTGGCGGACCTCGTGCGCCGAGGGCTCGCGCGCGATCGGGAGCGTCGCCCGAGCGGACTGCAGCCCTTCGTCGACGCGCTGACCGCCGCAGGCGCACCTCCGAGGCGGCGCGCGGCGCTGGCCTTCGCCGTCGCGATGGGCCTGGGCGCCGCGGCGATCGGCGGCGCGCGCTCGATGGCCGACGACGGGCCCTCATCGGCCGAGATCGAGGCGTGGGCCGCAGTCGAGGCCGCGGGCGACGACGCGACGCGGCTGGCGGCCGCCGAGGCCTTCCTCGCCGAGTTCGAGGACACCGCGTCGGCGCAGCGTCGCGCGATCGCCCACGCCACCGCGGGGGATGTGTTGTGGCGCCGCTCGTGCGATGCCGCGGCCGACGGCCTTTGCTTGCGCGAGCGGCCGAACGACGTACCGGCGTGCGGACCCACCCCGCGGGGTCCCTTCGAACGCCTGCCGCGCGACGCTGCGGCAGCGGACGTGGCCCGCGGTCACCTGCGCGCGGCGATCGAGCTCGCGGGCGTCGCTCCGAGCGGTGACTCCGACGAGGACCTCGCGTTCGGCCGGGCGCTCGCCCGCGCGCGGATCCAGCGGGCCGACGACGAGCTCGAGACGTTCGCGTCCTCGGAGGCGCCGCCCGAGCTCGACTTCGTCCACGTGCAGAGCCTCTCGGAGGCCGCGTTCCGGGAGTACTTCGAGCGCCTGTCCCAGGGCGGCACGCGGGTGATCCCGATGTACGCCGCCGTGAAGGCGCACGGCGACGTGACCGCGGACCTCGTCGCCGCGGCTCGAACCGGCCTGGCGACCGAGATCGTCTACGGGTCGCTCGCGCGTGCGGAAGGGGGTCTCGCCGAGCCGCGCCAGCGAGCCGGCAACTGCGAGGGCATGCGGGTGTACCTCGATCCGCTGCGCGAACAGATGACCGCAGCCTACCAGTGGTGTGTCACGCGCGCCCAAGCCCACGGGCTCGGCAGCACCGACGAGGCGCGCGCGTGCCAGGCTCGGCTCGCGGTGCTCGCGGAGATCGACCAGGCCGATCGCGGAGGCAAGACGAAGTGACGATCGACGACGGCGCGCTGCTGGCGGCCTGGCGTGACGGCGATCGCCGCGCCGGTGCGGCGCTGTTCGATCGCTACTTCATGGCGGTGATGCGGTTCTTCCGCAACAAGGTCGACGAGGGCCGGCTCGATGATCTCATCCAGCAGACGATGCTCGGCTTGCTCGAGGCGCGCGACAGCTACCGCGGCACCGGCAGCCTGCGCAGCTTCGTGTTTGGCATCGCGTTCAACGTGCTGCGCAATCACTACCGCGCCGCGATCCGCGACGAGGGCAAGCTCGACTTCGGCGTGACCTCGATCGGCGATCTCGCGCCTGGTCCCGCCGAGGTCCTCGCGCAACACCACGAACAGCGGCTGCTGTTGCAGGCCCTGCGGCGGATCCCCATCGACCACCAGGTGCTGCTCGAGCTCTACTTCTGGGAGTCGCTGCCGGCGGCCGAGATCGCCGAGGTGCTCGCGGTGCCCGAGGGCACCGTGCGCACGCGGATCCGCCGCGCGAAGGCGCTGCTGGAGGTCGAGCTCCGCGCGTGCTCGGCCGATCCTCGGCTGGTCGAGGCCACGCTCAGCGGCCTCGAAACCTGGGCGCGCTCGCTTCGCGGCGCGGCGTCGGGCTGACTGCGCGCGATCGAGGCCGACGGTCGCTCGGGCCGC
>JAIBBS010000368.1 GCA_019694555.1 Nannocystaceae bacterium | reverse complement strand
CCGCCGTCGTCGCCGCCTTCGGCACCGCCGCCGCCCGCGGGGCACTCGCACGGCAGGCCGTACGCGACCGCGTAGAGGCAGATGAAGTCGCCGAACGCGCAGTACGCATCGCAGCCGAGCACCTGCTTGCACCCGATGCAGTAGTCGTTGGTGCACATCGAGTTGACGCTCTGCGTCGCGGCGATGCACGCCGAGGTGTGCGACGGCGACAGCCCGGCGACGCGCGCCTCGACGCGGCGCTCGGGCGGTGCCGCGACGGTGGGCACCGAGCAGAACAGGCCCTGCGGATCGGGCTCCATCGTGAACTCGCCGACCTCGACGATGCCGGCGCGCGCGCTGCCCTGCAGCTGCCGTGCGAGTGCACCCGCGGCGATCATCTGGAATCCCGGCAGTGCATCCTGCGGCGGCTCGAGCGACAGCCCCGCCTGCAGCGCGAGCTGGACGTCGACCTCGGCGAGCGACACGCCATCGCGCGTCAGCGTGTAGTTCCACTCGTCGGACTGGATGACGTACTGCGAACCCAGGTAGGTGGCCTCGCCGTAGATCTGACGGTCGGTCGATTCCACCAGCACGACCGAGAGCAGCGCGCCCTGCTCGTCGAACAGCTCGACACGGCCGTCGTCGCGTACCGCGTAGGCGTGCACGCCCATGTCGAGCATCTCGTCGGGCGCCGCGATGCGATCGGTCGGATCGGTCACGGGGCGCGCGTCGCCGCTTTCGCTCGAGGCGCTACAACCCAGGGTCACGAGCACACTGGCCAAGACTGAAGTGCGGGAGATGAACATCGTTCGGACCGTGCCTGGTGTTGCGGCGTGGTTCCTGGGTGGTTGCTGGATCGTCGTGCGAGCTCAGCAGCAACCCAGCCAGTCGCAGCACGGATCGTCGCAGCACGGATCGTCGCTGCCGCAGCACGGGTCGTCGCTGCCGCAGCACGGATCGTCGCTGCCGCAGCACGGATCGTCGCTGCCGCAGCACGGGTCGTCGCTGCCGCAGCATGGGTCGTCGCTGCCGCAGCACGGGTCGTCGCTGCCGCAGCACGGGTCGTCGCTGCCGCAGCACGGGTCGTCGCTGCCACAGCACTCGTCCTCGCTGCCGCAACACGGATCGTCGCTACCGCAGCACTCGTCGTCACTGCCGCAGCACGGATCGTCACTGCCGCAGCACGGATCGTCGCTGCCACAGCACGGATCGTCGCTGCCACAGCACGGATCCGCACCGCAGCCATCGTCGCCACCGTCGTCGCCGCCATCGTCGTCGCCGCCCTCGCCCTTGCCGTTGGTCGACGGGCACTGGCACGGCACGCCGTACGCGACCGCGTAGACGCACACGAAGTCGCCGAACAGACAGTACGCGTCGCAGCCGAGCACCGTCTTGCAGCCGAGGCACACGTCGTTGCTGCAGGCCTGGTTGACCTGCAGCGTCGCGGCGGCGCAGGCCGCCGTGTGCGACGGCGCGACGCCGCCGACGCGCGCCTCCTTGTGGTCCTCGACCGGCGCGGGGATCGGCTCTTCCTTGCAGATCGCCAGCGCGGGGTCCAGCGCGCCCGCGAGATCGCCGATGTCGAGGTGCCCCGCGCGATCCGAATCCTGCAACCCGGTGGCGTAGGCGCCCGCGCTGACCATCTGGAAGCCCTGCATCGAGTCGAGCGGCGGCGCGATCGCGAGGCCGGCATCGAGCGCCAGGCGCACGTCGAACTCCGACAGCGACACGCCGTCGCGACGCAGCGAGTACTGGTCGTCGAACGACTCGATCACGTAGTGCGAGCCCGCGAAGGTCGCCTCGGCGTAGTTGTGGCCACCGGCGGAGTCGGCGAAGGCCACCGACACCAGCCCGCCGGCCTCGTCGAACAGCTCGATGCGACCGTCGTCGCGCACGGCGTAGCTGTACACGCCGAGCTCGACCAACTCCTCGGGTGCGAGCACGCGGTCGCGCGCATCGGTCAGCGGTCGCGGGCCCACGGCATCGCTCGCGACGCCACAGCCCAGACCCAACAGCACACCGGCGAAGAGGCTCTTGCGGAACACGGTCATCGATCTGGCCGTGCCCAGCCGCCCGCATTGGTTCCGGCGAGCGCGCACGCGCGCCGATCGGCCTCAGTCGATCACGCCCAGCGGCGCCAGCTCGCACGCACGGGCGGCGTCGACGATCTGTGGCCACGCCCGCAGCAGCTCGGCGAAACGCTGCGTCACGCGGCGCAGCACCTCGCCGCCGTCGTCACGATCCGCGAGATCGTAGGGAACCCACGAGGCCGCATCGTCACGCTGCCACAGCAACGCGACCCGGGCAGCGGCGACGTCGGCCGCCCAGGACGCGGGTTGGCCGCGGTGGCGCTCGCGCAGCGCATCGAGGTTGCCCACCAGCGCCCGGCAGCGCGTGGCCACGAGGTTGCGCGCGAACACGGTGAAGGTCTTGGTGTCGCGCGTGATCTCGCGCAGGCGTGCGGCCGCGGTCGCCAGCGCGGCCGCGGGTTCGATCGCCGCGGACGGCTCGGCCGCGCGTCCGAGCGCGAGCTGCACGAACGCCGCGGTCGCCATCGACGCGATCGATCGCAGCGCGAGCTCGGGATCGACGGCGCGCGGCTCGTCCATGCGGTGCTCGAGCGCGCCCGGCATGCGCACCAGCGACCAGGCCCCGCCGACCGACACGGTCGCGCCCCACACCAGACCCTGGCCGCGCAACATCGGCAGAAACGGGGGCAGCAGCCGCGTGTGATCGTAGGCGACCACCGCGGGCGTCCACGCCGCGCCGAAGGTCACGGTCGGACGCGTCACGCTGCGCATCAGGCGGGTCGAGGCCCGCATGGCCTCGTAGTCGACCATGAGGCGCTCGCGCGAGGGCCCGTGCTGCACCAACCAGTACAGGCCGTTGGGCGAGCCACCGTCGCCACTCATGCCCAGCCACGACGCGCACACCGGCGGCGCACCGACGCCGGGATCGATGTCGAAGCCCGCGGTGATCGCTGCGATCGGATCCGCGTCCTCGTCGACGAACGCGTGACCCTCGCGCGCGTCGCGGAAGAACCAGAACTCGCTGGCGTCGTCGCGGCGCACCTGGGGCTCGTCCGTGCGCTGGGGCGGCAGCGCGAGGCGCGGCTCGATGTCGTCGTCGACGGTGAGCACGCGCTGACCCTGCGTGAGCAGCTGCACGACGTTGCGGTTGGCACCGGGCGACAGCCCGAAGCCCCAGGGGTCACCCAGGCCGAACTCGAGCAGCTCGCGGTCGCAGCCGGCCGCGACCAGCGCGTCGAGCAGGGCCGCACGCGCAGCGGCACCGTAGTAGCGCAGGCGCCCGCGCAGCGACGGATCCCACGCGACGTCGCTCGCGTCGGCCGCGTCGTCGACGACCGCGAAGTGCAGCGTGTGGCCGTGCCGCTGCGCGACGCGATCGAAGCCCAGCAGCACGCGCTGCGCCTCGGCGAGGCGAGCGCGGGTGGGCACGACGAGCAGCAGGCGGCCGGGGGTCTGCGTCACCAAGGTGTTGTACCAAGCGCGGCGCCCTGGTTGCGTGTCCACACGCGGATCGCAGGCGGCATGGCGGAGCCGATCGCCGCGCGCAGCCGCGCGTCGTCGCGCTTCGTTCGCCGGCCGTGATCGAAGGGCCCCGCTCG
>JAIBBS010000166.1 GCA_019694555.1 Nannocystaceae bacterium | reverse complement strand
CACGCCGATCGGCACGCCCGCGGTGGCTCCGGGCACACCCGGCGCTCCGGGCACGCCCGCGGCGCCCGGCACCCCCGGCGCGACCACGGATCCCGCGGCGGCAGCCGGCACTCCGGCTGCGCCCGCGACGGCGCCCACGGCCGGCAAGCCCAAGCCCAAGCCGCCCAAGAAGCCCAAGAAGCCCGGCGGTGGCGGTGGCGGCAAGACCACGCCCGGCGGCAAGCCACCCAAGGCCGTCGATCCGTTCGGCTGATCGCCCGACGCTCGAGAACGAAGAGAGAGGTTGTACCCGTCCATGCGCGCGCCTGTTTTCGCGAAGAGCCTGTGCCTCGCCCTGTCGACGAGCCTGAGTGTCCCTGCGGTCGTGTTCGCAGCGCCACCGCCCTCGTCGCCCGGTGCAGACCCGTCCACGATGACGCCCGAGCAGAAGCTCGAGCGCGCCAAGCAGCTCTTCGGTGAAGGCAACGCAGCGCTGGAGACGAGCGACTACACCACCGCGCTCGCCCGCTTCGAGGACGCCTACTACAACTACACGCCCGATCGTCACAAGTTCAACTTCAACATCGGCCTCGCCGCGTACGGCATGGGCGACTGTGTGAAGGCGAAGGCGGCGTTCCAGCGCTTCCTCGACCTCGTGACCGACGATCCGAACCGCGGCGAAGCCCAGGTGAAGATCATGGAGATCGAGCGCAGTGGCTGCGCCAACGTGGCGCCCGCGACGACGACGACCACGACCACGACCACCACGCAGATCGACGACGAGAACGACGACGCGCCGGTGCTCGAGAGTCGGCAGTCGCAGCGCGACGAGGCCATCGAGCGCGAGCGCGACGCCGCCGACGCGAAGCGCAAGAGCCCGCTGATGATCACCGGTGCCCTGCTCACCGGCCTGGGTGCCGCCGGTGTCATCGGCGGCGCGGTCAGCCTCGCGCTGGCCAACAAGAAGGCCAACGAGCTGGCCAACCTCGCCTCGCCCGGCCCCACCGGCTTCCCGGCCGGCGACTACGCCGACGACGCGGTCTTCGACCTCGATCGCAACAAGCTGCCGCGCAACAACGTCGGCACGGTGGTCTTCTTCACCGCGGGCAGCGTGCTGCTCGTGACCGGCGTCGCGTTGCTCGCGGTCTACGCCAAGAACAAGAAGAAGGCGGCCAAGCGCAAGTCGCGAGAGGACGACGAAGAGGACGAAGAGGCCCGCGCGCCGCGACGCGTGCAGCTGACCGGCTTCGGCCCCGCCGCGCTGCCGCGTGGCATGGGTGCCTCCGCCACGCTGCGGTTCTGAGGTGTCGGAGCGCGCGCGCGCGACGATCCGAGCCCGGCTCGCCGACGAAGTCGGCACGCTCGGGCTCGGCCAACCCGCCGATACGTGCCTGGTCTATCCCAGCCCGTACCGCGTGGGCATGTCGAGCCTGGGCTTCCAGACGCTCTACCGCGGCCTGTGGGAGGCGGGTTGGGGCTGCCATCGCGCGTTTCTCCCCGACGAGTGGGCCGCGGAGAAGCTGCCGTGGCCACCGCCGCCCGAGGACATCCTGAGCTACGAGGCCCAGCGCCCCATCGCGGACTATCGCGTGCTGGGCTTCTCGGTGGCGTACGAGCTCGAGATCGCCGGCCTGCTGCGGATGCTCGCCGGCGCGGGCATCCCGGTGCTCGCGTCGCAGCGTCGCGAACGCGATCCCATCGTGCTCGGCGGCGGTCCGCTGACCGACACCAACGCCTCGTGCCTGCTGCCGTTCGTCGACGTGCTGGTGTGCGGTGAGGCCGACGCGCTGCTGCCCCAGGCGATCCAGCTGTGCGCCGAGGCGCGCGACCGCGACGACGCGATCGCGGCGCTGTCGCGGTTGCCCCACACCGCGGTCGGCGAGCGCACGCCAGGCCAGTTCGCGCCGCTGCCTGCCTGCGCGACCGCACCGCGCGAGCTGCTGCCAGCCTACTCGGCGATCACGACGCCGCACACCGAGCTCGCGGACATGTTCCTGGTCGAGCCCGAGCGCGGCTGCTCGCGCCGTTGCACGTTCTGCGTCATGCGCGGTGCGAGCACCGGTGGCATGCGCCTTTTGCCGATGGAGCGCGCGCTGTCGGTGGTCCCGCAGCACGCGCGACGCGTGGGGCTGGTCGGCGCCGCGGTCACCGACCACCCTGAGCTCGAGGCACTGGTCTCGGCCATCGTCGACGCCGGCCGCGGCGTGGGCGTGTCGAGCCTGCGTGCGGATCGACTGACGCCGCGGCTGGTCGACGCGCTGGCGCGCGGGGGCTACCGCCAGCTCACCGTCGCGTCCGACGGGATCAGCGAACGGTTGCGCACGCTGCTGCAGCGCAAGATCTCGGCCGCGGATCTGCGGCACGCAGCCGAGCTCGTGCGCGACCACGGCGGTCTGCGCGGCCTGAAGATCTACCAGATGGTCGGCGTGCCGACCGAGACCGACGAGGACGTCGCCGAGCTCGTCGAGCAGATCCGTGCGTTGTCGCGGATCACCCGCGTCACGCTGGGCATCTCGACGTTCGTGCCCAAGCGCAACACACCGCTCGACGGCCAGCCCTTCGCCGGCGTGGAGACGGCGGCGGCGCGGCTGCAGAGCATCGCCCGTGGGCTGCGCGGCGCGGCACAGATGCGGCCGCAGTCACCGAAGTGGGCGCACGTCGAGTGGCTGATCGCGCGGCACGGCCCCGAGGGCGGCCACGCCGCGCTGGCCGCGGTGCGAGCCGGCGGCAGCTACCGCGCATGGGTCGATGCGTTCGCCCAGCTCGGCGCGCCCACGCGCCCCTGGGTCTTCGGCGACGAGGCGGCACTGGCCCGCCGCCGCGGCCGCGCGGCAATCGCCCGGGATCGCCTGCCGCTGGCAGCACCCGACGGTGGCGGCGAAACCGGGCCCTGAGCCCGCGTGGGCCCGCCTGCGGCACGCTCCGCGATCCTGCCACCGGGCCGCCTGAATAGTCGTAGGGTAGCCGGCGTCGTTCCGTCCAGTTCTCGCGAGGGAAATGCCCATGCCCGTCCGCACCGTCTCCCGTGGTTTGTTCGTGTCGGCCCTGGTCGCGCTCAGCCTGAGTGCCTGTTCGTTCTCGTACTCGTCGGGGTCGAGCAGCGCGCCGCCGAGCCACGCGTCGCACTCGGGCAAGCCCGTCCATCACAGCGCGCCGTCCAAGCAGGTCGACAACTCGACCAAGGCCATCCACCGCAGCGGTGAGACCAAGCCGGTGAAGCAGGCGAGCGACACGACCGACACCAAGCCGACCAAGGCCGACCCCGAGCCCGCGCCCGCGGACAGCGGTCCCCACCGCACCGCCGGCGGACCCAAGCGCATCAAGCCGGCGGCGCCGACCCGGACCCCGCCGAGCACCGACCCGGTCGAGGTGAAGAAGGACGACTCGCCGACCGCCGGCAACAACTCGTTCAAGGCCAAGACCAAGTCGACCAATCCCTCGGCCTCGGACACGCTCGTCGCGCCCCAGTGAGCCGCGAGCACCCGCGAGGGTGAAGACGCGCCGGTGCTCCCGTGAGCCCGGCGCGTTTTTTCGTGCTCACTCGGCGCGGCGGATTGCGACCAACACCGCCGGCAGCACCAGCAGCGTCGCGACGAGGCACGCGCTGATGCCCAGCACCATCACGATGCCCAGCGAGAGCATCGCGCCGTAGTCGGACACGGTCAGTGCGGCGAAGCCCGCGGCGGTGGTCAACGCCGCGACCGCGATGGCCCCACCGGTGCCGACGACCGCGTCGTCGACCCGGGGCTTTCGCGCCGGCCCCGACGCGTCGGGCCGCGGATCGTCCTCACGGATGCGGTGCATCAGGTGCACGCCGTAGGCGATGCCGACGCCGAGCACCAGCGGCAGCGCGACGATGTTCGCGACGTCGAACTGGCGCCCCAGCGCAATCATCGAGCCGAGCATCCAGCCCCACCCCACCAGCGTCGGCAGCAGCGCGAGCACGGCGTCGCGGAGGTTGCGGAAGTCGACCAGCAGGATCGCGAAGATCGCGATGGCAGCCAGCACCGCCGCGCGGCGGAAGCCCGCGAGGATCATGCGCCCGTGCGCGACGTGGCTCAGCGCCAGGCCCGAGGCCTCGGGGTCGACGCGCTTGACGTCGACCGCGAAGGCGTCGGCGACCTCCTGCTCCCAGAAGCGGCCCGCGGGCACCACGTACAGCGCCAGCGCGTCGCCAGCCTTGGACGAGAAGCGCTTCGCGAACAGCGGCGGCAGATCGGTCGGCGCGAACGCGCCGCGCTCCGCGACGCGTCGCGCGGTGGTCCACGCCGGCCCGAGCACCTCGGCCACGCGCTGGCCCAGCGCGGCCAGGCGCGCCGACTGCTCCGCGTCGAGCGAACGCAACCGCGCCCGCAGCCCCTCGAACGCCGCCTTGGCCGACTGCGCCGCATCGCTCTTGATGCCGGCCTGCTTCATCGCGAAGTGGACCTCGTCGAGCGCATCGATGACGCGCTCGACCTCGCGCTGCAGCGCCTTGGGATCCACGGCCACGCGCGCCAACGCGTCGAAGTCGGGGTCGCGCCCGATGCCGGCGAAGCCGCCGCGCAGCGCCGCGATCGCGGCGGCGTCGAGCGGCGGCACCAGGTCGGTGGGGCTCTGCACGCCTGCGACGGTGTCGAGCCCGCGCAGGGTCTGCGTCATCGCGCGCGCCGACTCGAGATCCGGCGCGCTGAGGTTGGCGAACACCGGCGACGCGATGGGGTCGTACTCGAGCTGCACCAGCGCGCGCCCGCTCTCGCTCGACTCGGGCAGGAAGTCGAAGTAACGCGGGTTGAACTCGATGCGCGAGCCCGCCAGCGCGCCGGCGACTCCGGTGACGACGCCGATGATCGCGAGCGGCCAGCGGGCGCGACGGACCAGCGCCGGCAGCTTGGGCAGCCCCGGCGGCACCGGGGCCACGGCCCGACCCACGCGCTTGGACTTGCGCGACAGCAGGCTCGGCATGAGCGTGAACGTCACCAGCATGACCGCGCACAGGCCGATGGCCGTGATCACGCCGAGCTCGCCGTAGGCGGTGAACTCGGTGGTGATGCCGGCGAGAAAGCCCACCGCGGTGATGACCGCGCCGGCGAAGATGCCGGGGCCCGTGGCGATCAGGGCCTCGCGCGCCGCCGCAGGCCGGTCCGCACCCGCGCGGACGGCCTCGTTGAAGCGCGAGACCATGTGCACCGCGAAGTCGATGCCCAGCCCCAGGAGCACCGCGACGAAGCTCGAGGTGATGAGGTTGAGGTGGCCGTACAGCAGCTGCACCGCCGCCAGCGTCAAGACCACGCCCGGCAGCAGCGGCAAGTTGGCGAGGATCGTCTGCAGCAGCGAGCGGAACAGCAGCCAGCACAGCACCAAGATCGCGAGCGACGAGACCACCGTCGACTTCTGCAGCCCGGTCTGCACCACGTGCAGCTCGTCGACGATGATGGCCGGCAAGCCGGTGACGTCCGCGGTCAGGCCCGCGGGCGCCTGCGCCATCACGCCGTCGCGGATCTCGCGGATGCGGCGGATGGTCGGCTCGACCACCGCGCCCTCGTCGCTCTGCAGGTCGGGGTACAGCGTGATGATGTGCGAGTCACCGTTGCCGCTGACGACGTAGCCGTGGTCGTCGACGCCGCGGTTGGCCAGCGAGATGCCGGCCTCGGCGAAGCGGTCCATGGCGTTGCGTCCCGCGAGGTGATCGTCGAGCGCGGTCGCGAGCTGACCCAGGCCCGCGAGCCCCTCGGCCGCACGGTCGATCGGCATCGGCGGCGCCGCGGCGCCCTGGTCGGCGCCGTCGAGCGCGGCCTCGAGTCGGTCCGCGATCGCGCCGACCCACGCCGCCGGTCCGCGCTCGACCAGCGCGGCCACGTCGGTGCCCGGCGGCATCGCGGCGCGCAGCTGCGCCATGGTGTCGGCGCGCTGCAGCAGCAGCACCTCGGCGATGGCCTTGGGCGTGATGCGGGCGAAGACGCGGCCGTGCAGCTCGGGTTCCTGCTCGAAGCCCTGCTCGAGCGCATCGACCACCGCGCGGCGCTGCTCGGCGGTGCCGCCTTGGACCAGCACGACCGGCGCCTCGGGGCGACCGAAGCGCTCGAAGAACCGCTTCAGTCGCGCCTGGTCGGGCTCGTCGTCGGAGACCAGGCCGGTGCGCGAGGTGCTGACGGTCAGGCGCGACGCGAGCACACCGCCCGCGACGCACAACAGCAGCACGACCCCCAGCACCAGCCACGGCCGCTTGATGCACACATCGGCGAGGGCGCCGAAGAACCGCGCGCTGGTGCGACCCGTCATGGTCGTTCGTCCACGCTCACGCCGAGCGGGCGCGCGAGCCCGAGGCGGTCGCACGCACGCGCTGCAATCCCGGCGCGGGCAGCTGCGTGGCGGCCTCGCCCTCGTCGCCCGCGACCTCGCGGTCGAGGTCCTCGACCTCGGCGCGACCGCGTCGGCGCGAGGCGGCCTCGGCCTCGGGCTTGCCGAGGTTGAGCGCGTCGCGGAGCTCGCCGCTCATGCGAAAGTCGAGCGTGAAGAACGCGTCGATGTTCATCGGCTCGAGCGTGCGCGGGTTGACGCCCCGTCGCGCGCTGCGTCGCTTCTTCACGAAGGTGCCAAAGTGCGGGAAGGCGAACTTGGGCACCTGCGAACGCGTGACCCTGGCCTTCACGAAGTAGCCCGCGAGCTCTTCGAACGCGAGCGTCACGATCTTGTCGATGTCCTTCTTGGTGATGTCCGGTGGCAGGGCGCGGGAGCGAGCGATGCGTTCGATGAGTTCTGCCTTCGTCATGGACACGCCTTCGCGATGGGGCGCCTACCTTAGGTGTCACGTGCGGCCACGTCAACCTCACGCGGAGGTCGCGTCGCGCGACAGCTCGAGTGCGCGCCGTAGGTCCTTCATGACCAACTCCGTCGCGTTCTCGCCACCGGCGTCGGCCCCCTCTTGACGCAGCACGTAGGCGGGGTGGTACGTGACCACGATCGGGATGCGTCGCGTGGGCCCGGGGTCGTTGGCGGCCCCGCGCACCTCGTAGTGCAGCGATGCACCACGCATCGCGCGCAGCGAGAGGTCCTCGCGCCGCGTCAGCAACATGCCGGCGTGGCGTCCGAGCGCGATCAACACGCGCGGCGCGATGGCACGGATCTGTGCCTGCAGAAACGGTGCGCAGCGATCGACCTCCTCGGGCCGTGGATCGCGATTGCCCGGCGGGCGACACTTGAGCACGTTGGCGATGTACACGTCGTCGCGGCGCAGCCCCAGCGCGACCAACCATTCGTCGAGCCGCTGGCCTGCGCGACCGACGAAGGGCTCGCCCTGGCGATCTTCGTCGGCGCCGGGTGCCTCGCCCACGAACATCATCGCGGCCTCGGGGTTGCCCACGCCGAAGACGATCTTCGTGCGCGTGCGCGACAGGCCGCAGCGCTGACAGTCGCCGACGTTCTTGCGCCGCAGGTACTCGAGCTTGGTCGCGGCGTCCCACGACGCGGCGCGGTCGCGCAGCTCGGGGGCCGCGGCGGCGATCGGCAGCGACGTGGGCACGGCCACCGGCGCCGACGGCTCGACGGGCGCGCCCAGCGGTGCCGGCGGCTCGTCGGGCGCGACCGCTGGTGGCGGCAGCGGTGCGCTCGGCTCGGGCGGCGCGGCGAGCGCGCGCGAGGGCGACGCGGCCGCACGCGGCAAGGCGCCCGCGGGCCAGTACTGCACGCCCCAGCCGTCGCGCAGCTCCGCCAGCGCGGCCGCGAACTGCCGCGCGAGCACGCGCGGGTGCTCGCCGTCGCCGTGGCTCACGCCGACACCTGCGGCCAGCGCTCGCGCAGCGCGTCGAGCAACCAGTGCGCCAGCGCGAGCTTGGGCTGCGGCGCGCCCGAGTCGAGCGCGGCGCCGGGCTGGTCCTCGCGCAGCAGCCAGCCGGCGTTGGTCTCGCTGCCGAAGCCGGTCTGCGGCACGCCCACGCGGTTGACGAAGAACGCGTGCGCGCGCTTGGCCGCGAGCTTGGCTGCCGCCTGCCGCAGCAGCGACGCGCGCACGCTGGCGTCGTCGCCCTCGGCGGTCTGCGCCGCGAAGCCCAGCACCAGCGCCTGCTCGCGCCAGCGCGCGGCGAGCGTGGCCAGCACGTCGACGCCCTCGACCCAGGCGCCGTGCGCCAGTCGCTGCAGCAGTGCGGCCTTGTCGAGCTTGGCGTCGGTGGGCCCGGCCGCGGTGACGTCGGCGACCGCCGCGACCATCGCGAGCAGCTGCCGCGGCTGCGCCGCGAGCTCGCCGTCGAGCGCGGCGAGCAGCTGCGGCGCGGTCTCGATGTCGATGCGGCGCACGCCCGCGGGCGTGGACCGCTGCACCGGCCCGGCCACGAGCGTGACGGTGGCCCCGCGCGACGCGGCGGCCTCGGCCAGCGCGAAGCCCATGGCCCCGGTCGACGCGTTGGTCAGGAAGCGCACCGGATCGAGGTACGCGCGCGTCGGCCCGGCCGAGACCAGCAGCGCGCGGCCGCGCAGATCGGCGCGACGCGCCAGCTGCTGCAGCGCCGCTTCGACCAGGATCGGCGGATCGATCATGCGCCCGGGCCCGATCCAGCCGCACGCGAGCTCGCCGGCGTCGGGGCCGACGAAGTGCGCGCCGCGGGCCCGCAGCGTCGCGAGGTTCGCGACCGTCGCAGGGTGCTGCCACATGTTGCTGTTCATCGCCGGCGCGTAGAGCACCGGCGCGCGCGTGGCCAGCAGCACCACCGTCGCGAGGTCGTCGGCCAGGCCCGCGGCCGCGCGCGCGAGCACGTCGGCGGTCGCCGGCGCCACGACCACGAGATCGGGCCAGTCGGCGAGCTCGATGTGGCCGACGCGGCCCTCCTCCGCAGGGTCGACCAGCGCGCTGCGGACCGGCCGCTTGCTCACGGTCGCGAGCGACAGCTCGGTCACGAACGCCTGCGCCGCGCGGGTGGTGACGACCTGCACCTCGCACCCCGCGGCCACCAGCGCGCGCACCAGCTCCGGCGCCTTGTAGGCCGCGATGCCGCCGGTGACGACGAGCAGCAGCCGCGGCGCGCTCACGGATCCTCCAGCGGCACCGTGCCCTCGACCTCGATGCCGAAGCCGCGCAGGCCCACGATCTTGCGCGGGTTGTCGGTGATGACGCGGATGCGTCGCAGGCCCAGCCGCGCCAGCACCTGCGCGCCCAGGCCGAACTGCCGCAGCACGCCCTCGCTGGTGCCCTCGCCACCGGCCGCCGCCGCGCCGGGCGTGATCACGTCGGGCTCGAACGCGTCGGTGGTGAGCACGTAGAGGAACACGCCCGCGCCCGCGCGATCGATCTGGCGCAGCGCGGCGCGGATCCGCAGCCCGCTGTCGTCGCCGAAGCCGAACACGTCGCCGAGCACGCGCGATCGCTGCGCCCGCACCAACACCGGCGCGCCGCCGTCGAGGCGGCCCTTGCACATCGCCAGGTACATCACCGTGGGCTTCACGGTCGAGCGGAACGTCCGCACCTCCCAGCCCTGCGACGGCGACAGCCCCAACGCGGCCGAGGCCAACGGCGCGTGCGCGACCTCGGCGACCAGGGTCTCGCGGCGCAGGCGGTGCTCGATGAGGTCCGCGATCGCGAGGATCGGCAGGCGATGGACCGCGGCGAAGCGCTCGAGGTCGTCCATGCGCGCCATCTCGCCGTCGTCGCGCATGATCTCGCAGATGACGCCGGCGGGCACGAGCCCGGCCATGCGCGCGAGGTCGACCGCGCCCTCGGTGTGGCCCGAGCGCACCAGCACGCCGCCGTCCTTGGCCCGCAGCGGGAACACGTGGCCGGGGCTGACCAGGTCCTCGGCGCCGCACGACGGATCGGCGGCGACCTGGATCGTGCGCGCGCGATCGGCCGCGCTGATGCCAGTGGTGACACCGCTGCGCGCCTCGATCGAGACCGTGAACGCGGTGCTCATGTCGCCCGGTTGCGTGCGCACCATCATCGGCAGCCGCAGCGCGTCGACGCGCTCGGGCGTCAGCGCCAGGCACACCAGGCCGCGGCCGTGCGTGACCATGAAGTTCACGTCGGCCGCGCGACAGTGTTGCGCCGCGATCACGAGGTCGCCCTCGTTCTCGCGGTCCTTGTCGTCGACCAACACGATCATCCCGCCGTCGCGGATCCTCGCGAGGGCGGCCTCGACCGCCGCATCTTCGCTCACGGTGCACCTCCGGCCGGGTTCATGAACCCCGCCTCGACCAGCATTGCCGTCGTCACGCCGCCGTTTGTCCCGCCGCGCCCCAGCAGCCGCGCGACGTAGCGCGCGACCACGTCGACCTCGAGGTTGATCGCGGCCCCCGGCGCGACGCTGCCCCAGGTCGTGACCGACAGCGTGTGCGGCACCAGGCCGACCATGAAGCCGCGCGCGTCGACGTCGTTGACCGTGAGGCTGGTGCCGTCGAGCGCGACCGAGCCCTTGGGCGCGACCAGGGGCATGAGCTCCGCCGGCGCGTCGATCCACAGCTCGCGCGCGTCGCCGCGGGCGAGCATCGAGCGCACGCTCGCGATGCCGTCGACGTGGCCGCTCACGAAGTGACCACCGAGCGCGTCGCCGACCCGCAGCGACGGCTCGAGGTTGATGCGATCGCCGGGCGTCAGCGCGCCCAAGGTGGTCTTGCGCAGGGTCTCGAACGCGACGTCGAGCTCGAAGCGACCGGGCCCGGCCGCGACCACCGTCAGGCACACGCCGGCGCAGCAGACGCTGGCGCCCAGGGCGAGATCCGCGGGCGGCAGTGCGCCCTCGATCGCGAGCCGTCGCCCCTGGGCTCGCTCGGTGATCGCCGCGACGCGGCCGACGGTGCGCACGAGACCGGTGAACACGCGCCCGGGTTCTACCGCGTCCGGGGCCGCCGCGCCCGTGTGGACCCGCCGCTGCGCGGCGCCGGCAACCAGACGCAGCGCACGTCGTCGCCCAGGCGCGACAGCGACGCGAGCTCGAGCCCCGGCGCCGCGGCGACGCGGTCCCACGCGACGCCCGCGAGCATCGGAGTGCCCTCGCCCAGCAGCCGCGGCGCGAGATACACCACCAGCTGCTGCCACGCCGCCGCGGCCACGAACGCGCCGTGCAGCGCACCGCCGCCCTCGACCAGCAGCGAACGGAGCTCGCGCCGCCCCAGCTCGACCAGCGCGCGCGTGACGTCGACGTGGCCGTCGCGATCGCGCGCGATCGCGATCGGCGTCGCGCCGGTGGCCGCGATCGCGCGCACCGCCGCGGCGGCGACGCCCTCGCCGTGCAGCACCAGCGTGCCCGGACGCAGCACCTGCTTGCGCACGTGCTTGGCCAGCCGCAGCCGCGTGTCGAACACCACCGGAATCGGGTCCGTGCCCTCGACGTGGCGCACGTCGAGCCGCGGGTCGTCGGCGAGCACGGTGCCGACGCCGACCGCGACGCCGTGGTGGCGTGCGCGCAGCAGGTGCGCGTCGGCGCGCGAGGCCTCGCCGCTGATCCAGCGGCTGTCGCCGCTGCGCACCGCGATGCGCCCGTCGACCGAGGCCGCGACCTTGAGCGTGACGTAGGGCCGAGCGGTCTGCACGTGGTGGACGTAGTGCTCGTGCACCGCCGCGGCCTCGTCGCCCAGCAGGCCCAGCTCGACCGTGAGCCCCGCGCGGCGCAGCGCCGCCAGGCCCTTGCCGCTGGCGTGCCGCGCCGGATCGCGCAGGCCCACGACCACGCGCGCGATGCCGGCGTCGATGATCGCGCCGGTGCACGGGCCGGTGCGGCCGGTGTGGCAGCACGGCTCGAGCGTCACGTACAACGTCGCGCCGCGGGCACTGCGACCGGCGGCCGCCAGCGCGCGGACCTCGGCGTGCGCGCCCCCGGTGACGTCGCTGCGTGCGGCACCGACGATGCGACCGCGCTGCACCACGACCGCGCCGACGCAGGGGTTGGGATAGGTCGCGCCGGTGCCCTCGCGTGCGAGCACCAGCGCGCGCGTCATCATCGCGCGATCACGGGCGTTCGCGTCCACCGGTCCCCTCGTTGCGCTCGTTGCGGGCGCGCTCGGCCGCCGCCTCGAACAACGTGCGCTGGCCCTCGGGGTCGACGCGCTCGGCCTTCTCCATCTCGTGCAGCAGCCGCTCGAATTCCTCGACCGTCTCGAAGCTGCGGTACACCGACACGAAGCGCACGTACGCGACCGGGTCGACCTCGTGCAGCACGTGCATGGCGCGCTCGCCGATCTCGGCGGCATGGACCTCGCGATCGCCCCGCGTGAAGGCCCACTGCTCGATCTGCTGCACGATGAGCTCGAGCTGCTCGGGCTTCACCGGCCGCTTGCGACACGCGAGCTTGAGCCCGCCCAGCAGCTTGTTGCGATCGAAGGGCTGACGCCCGCCGCCGCGCTTGAGCACGATCGGCAGGTTCTCTTCGATGCGCTCGTGGGTGGTGAAGCGGTGCCCGCAGCCCTCGCACTGCCGCCGGCGCCGGATCGACATCGCGTCCTTGCCCTCGCGCGAGTCGAGCACCTTGGTGTTGGGGTTGCGGCAGACCGGGCAGAGCAAGGCGAGCGCTCCTCGAGGTCAACCCCGCTGCATCGCCGTCAGTTGTTCCACGCGTCGGGCGTGGCGTCCGCCCTCGAAGCGCGCGTCGAGGAAGGCCTGCAACAACGCGCGGCCCAGGCCCAGCCCGACCACGCGACCGCCCAGGCACAGCACGTTGGCGTCGTTGTGCGCGCGGGCCATGGTCGCGCTGAACACGTCCGACAGCACCGCCGCGCGGATGCCCGGGATGCAGTTGGCGGCCATGGCCATGCCCTGGCCGGTGCCGCAGCACAAAAGCCCCAGCGCGCCGGGATCCGCGAGCACGTGCGCGCACAGCTGCGCGGCGATGTCGGGGTAGTCGACCGAGCCGCTCGCGTCGGCGGGGCCGAGCTCGGTCACGACCTCGTGGCCCCAGCCGCGCGCGGCCTCGACCAGGTCCCGCCGCAGCGGCACCGCACCGTGATCGCTGCCGACGTGGATCCGCATCGCCGACCTCAGACCCGCGCCGCCGGGGCGTTGCCGCGACGCAGCACCAGCGCCGCGTTGGTGCCGCCGAAGCCGAAGCTGTTGCTCATCGCGTACTCGACCTGCGCCCGCCGTGCCGTGTGCGGCACGTAGTCGAGGTCGCACGCGGGGTCGGGATCGTCGAGGTTGATGGTCGGCGGCAAGATGCCGTCGCGCAGCGCCAGGGCGCAGATCGCCGCCTCGAGCCCGCCGGTGGCGCCCAGCAGGTGCCCGTGCATCGACTTGGTCGAGCTGACCGCGAGGCCGTTGTACGCGTAGTCGCCGAAGACCGTGCGGATGGCGTTGCTCTCGCCGGCGTCCGCGTCGGTCGAGGTCGCGTGCGCGTTGATGTAGCCGATCTGCTCCGGCCGCAGGCCCGCGTCGCGCAGCGCCAGCTGCATGCAGCGCGCGGCCCCCTCGCCGCCGGGCGACGGCGCGGTGATGTGGTGCGCGTCCGCGTTGGCGGCGTAGCCGACCAGCTCCGCGAGCACCGGCGCGCCGCGGGCGATCGCGCGGTCGTAGGCCTCGAGCACGACGATGGCCGCGCCCTCGCTGAGCACGAAACCGTCGCGGCTGGCGGTGAACGGCCGGCAGGCCTTGGTCGGCTCGTGGTTGCGCTGCGACAGCGCGCGCGCCGAGCAGAAGCCGCCGATGCCCAGCGGCGTGACGGTGGACTCGCTGCCGCCGGCGATCATGAGGTCGGCGTCGCCGCGCTCGATCAAGCGCGCAGCCTCACCGATCGAGTGCGCCGCGGTCGAGCACGCCGAGACCATGCTCATGTTGGGCCCGCGGCAGTCGTGCCGGATCGAGATCTGGCCCGGCGCGAGGTTGATGATCACCGACGGCGTGAAGTACGGGCTGATGCCGTGGCGCGGGCCCTTGTCGAGCAGCGCCTTGTAGGTCGACTCGATCGTCATCAGGCCGCCCATGCCCGCGCCGATGTAGCAGCCCCAGCGCTCGGGGTCGGGGCGCTCGCCACCCTTGGCGGGGTCGAGTCCAGCCTGCTCCACCGCCATGTCCGCGGCCGCGATCGCGAACTGGATGAACAGATCCATCTGCCGCAGGTTCCGCTTGGGGATCCACTGCGTCGCGTCGAAGTCGCGCACCTCGCCGGCGATGGTGGTGGTGAACTCGCGCGCGTCGAAGCGCGTGATCGGTCCGATGCCGGACTCGCCGGCGCAGACGCGGCGCCACGTCGTGTCGGTGCCGATCCCGAGCGGGGTCAGAAGTCCGATGCCGGTGATCGCGATTCTCCGTCGTGCCACAAGTCCCCCTGCGCGCTGGCTCCCGTCGAGGTGCAACGGCGCGGGCGAGAGCGCGAGCGCCGGTGCACCGACCCGGGCCTGGACCGCGCGGCCCAGGCCCGCCGGCTCAGTTGCCCTTGCGGGCCTTGATGTAGGCGATCGCGTCGCCGACGGTCTTGATCTTGTCGACCTCGTCGTCGGGGATCTTCACCTCGAACTGCTCCTCGAGCGCGAGCACGAGCTCGACGATCGCGAGCGAGTCGGCGCCGAAGTCCTCGGTGAAGCTCTTGGCGTCGCTGACGTCGTCGGGCTTGACGTCCAGCTGCTCGCAGATGATTTCCTTGATCCGGGCTTCGATGTCTCCACTCATGATGCTCGTAGGCTCCTGGGGTATGGGTCGGCGCGACAGTGCGATCGATCAGATGAGCAGGCCGCCGTTGACCCGCAGCACGTGACCTGTGATGTAGGCGGCGGCCGGCGCGGCGAGGAACGCGACCGCTTCGGCGATCTCGTGCGGCGCGCCCACGCGGCCCATCGGGATCTGTGCGAGCAGCTTGGTGCGCGCGTCCCCCTGCAGGGCGGCCTGGGTCATGTCGGTGTCGATGAAGCCCGGCGCGACCGCGTTGACGGTGATGCCACGGCTGGCGAGCTCGCGCGCGAGCGACTTGGTCAGACCGATCATGCCGGCCTTGGTCGCGGCGTACATCGCCTGGCCGGCGTTGCCCTGCTCGCCCACCACCGAGGTGAGGTTGATGATGCGGCCGCGCTCCTTGGCCTTGAGCAGCGAGCGCGCCGCCGCCTTCGCGCACAGCAGCGCGCCGCGGAGGTTGGTGCGGACCAGCGTGTCGAAGTCCTCGGCGCGCGCGCGCATGAGCAGCGCGTCGATCGAGACGCCGGCGTTGTTGACCAGGATGTCGAGCCCGCCGAGGGCATCGACGACCTGCTTGATGCCAGCGTCGACCGCGGCCTCGTCGCCGACGTCGAAGCCGACCGCGACGGCCTTGCCGCCGGCCTCGGTGATCGCGGCGCAGACCTCGTTGGCCGCCGCTTCGCCGCGGGCGTAGTTCACCGCCACGGCCGCGCCGCGCTGCGCCAGCAGCATCGCGATGGCGCGGCCGATGCCGCGGCTGGCACCGGTGACGAGCGCGACCCGACCGCCCAGGTCGAGTCCGGAGGTGGCTGCGCGGTCAGGCGCCGACATGTGCCCCCTTTAGCACATCGATATCGGCCGGGGAACCGCACGCGTGCAGGGTCAGCTCGGGCGCGATGCGCTTGCACAGTCCGGTGAGCACCTTGCCGTGGCCGACCTCGACCGCCGTGGTCACGCCCATGGCACACGCGCGCTGCACCGAGGCCTCCCAGCGCACGCGGTGGGTCACCTGCCGCACCAACAGCTCGACCACGCGGCCGGCGTCGGCGTTGGGCTCCGCCTCGACGTTGCTCACCACCGGCACCGCGAGCGGGCGCACCTGCACGTGCGCGAGCGCCTGTGCGAGCCGTTGCGCAGCGGGCTCCATCAGCGCGCAATGGAAGGGGGCGCTCACCTTGAGCGGGATCGCCTTGCCCTTGCGTGACTTCGCCAACGCGACCAGCCGATCGACCGCGGCGGCGTGACCGGCGACGACGACCTGGCCGCCGCCGTTCTCGTTCGCGGGCGAGACGACCTCGCCCTGCGCGGCCTCGGCACACAGCGCGTCGAGCTCGGCCACCGGCAGGCCGAGGATCGCCGCCATCGCGCCGGTGCCCGCGGGCACCGCGTCCTGCATCGCGGCGCCGCGCAGTCGCACCAGCCGCACCGCGTCGGCGAAGTCGAGCGCGCCCGCGGCGACCAGCGCCGAGAACTCGCCCAGCGAGTGGCCCAGCACCACCTGCGGCACCAGCCCGGTGGCCTCGCGCAACGCCGCGAGCGCGGCGACGCTGCAGGTCAGGATCGCGGGCTGGGTGTTGGCGGTGAGCACGAGCTCGCTCTCGGGCCCCTCGAAGCACAGCCGCGACAGCGACTCGCCCAGGGCTTCGTCGGCCTGCTCGAACACGCCGCGGGCCGCGGCGCTGGACTCGAAGAGCGCCTTGCCCATGCCGACCTGTTGGCTGCCTTGTCCAGGGAACACGAACGCGAGCGTCATCGGCGTCATCCTTCCTTGCGTGCGGCCGCGGCCGCGGGGTCGTCTCGGGCGGCGTCCTTGGCCGCGGTCACCACCGCGGCGTTGCGCGCCAGCGCCTCGGCCAGCTGCGGCATCAAGCCCTCGTCGACCGAGCGCGCCGCCTGCTGCAGCGCCACGCTGATCGCGAACGGGGTCGCGCCGCCGTGGCAGATCCACGCCACGCCGTCGACGCCCAGCAGCGGCGCCGCGCCGTAGCTGTCGGGGTTCATGCGCTCGCGCAGCCGCGCGAACGCCGGCCGCAGCAGCAGCGCGCCGAGCTTGCTGCGCAGATCGGCGGTCACCGCCGCGCGCAGCCAGCCGCCGATCAGCCGCCCGGTGGCCTCGACGACCTTGAGCGCGACATTGCCGGTGAAGCCGTCGGTCACGACCACGTCGAGGCTGCCGTCGAACACGCCCTTGCCCTCGGCGTAGCCGACGTAGGCGAAGTCCTCGCTGGGGTGGGCACCGAGCAGCTCGTGCGCGGCGCGGGTCAGATCGGTGCCCTTGCCGTCCTCGCTGCCGTTGGACATCACGCCCACGCGCGGCACGGCGCGCCCGCCCTTGAAGCGGGCATAGGCCGCGCCCATGATCGCGAACTGCACGAAGTTCACCGGCCGGCACTCGACGTTGGCGCCGACGTCGAGCACGAACGTGAAGCCCTCGGCGTTGGGCAGCGCGGCGACGATCGCCGGGCGATCGACGCCGCGCAGGCGCCGGTACTTGAACAGCCCGCACGCCAGCATCGCGCCGGAGTTGCCGGCGCTCATCACCGCGTCGGCTTCGCCCTTGCGCACGAGATCGAAGCACACCGGCATCGACGCCTCGGGCTTGGCCCGCACGGCGCGACCGGGGTGGTCGTCCATCGTGATGCGATCAGGCGCGTGGTGGATCGAAAGCGGCAGGCTGCCGCGATCGGCGACGCCCGCGAGCTCGCGCTCGAGCTGCTCGCGATCACCGACGAGCACCACGTGCACGCCGGCGCGCGCGGCCGCGACCGCACCCTCCACCTCGTGGCGGGGGCAGTGATCGCCGCCGAACGCATCGAGCGCGATCCGTGCCGACGCCACGGCCGACGATCCTACTCTTGCGCGACCTCGACGACCTTGCGACCGCGGTAGAAGCCGCAGGCCGGGCACACGCGGTGGCTCAGCGCGAGCTCCTCGCAGTTCGGGCACGGCGACAGGTTCGGCGCCGCGACCTTGTCGTGATGGGCGCGCCGTTGGTCGCGCTTGCGCGGGCTCATTCGCTTCTTCGGGACAGCCATGATCGAGGTTCCGGGGCGCGGAGCATAGGGTCGTGGCCCGCCGCGATGCAAGGGCCCTCGCGCGTGCACGGGGCCGCGGCGCAACAGCGCGGATGTGCTAGCTCACGAGTCGCGGACCTTCTTCAGCGCTTCGGCCAGGGCTCCGGGCTGGGTCCCGGGCGCGGCAGGCACCTCGTCGACCAGCGGCACCCGCGGATCGACCGCGCCACACTGCACGCAGACCGGCTGCGGCGGCTGGTCGTTGAGGGGCGCGCCGCAGTGGCTGCACAGGCCGCGGCACTGCTCGCCGCGAGGGCACAGCGCGCGCATGGGATAGGCCAGGCGGATCGTCTCGGTCAGCAGCGCGGAGAGATCCAGCGTCATGCCGTCGAAGGGCCACAGGTCCTCGTCGCCGTCCTCGTCGTCGCCGGGGCCGTCGTCGTCGCGCTCCTCGGGCAAACGCCGCGCGGCGCCCTCGCGCACGAACAGCGCGGTGATCGGCCCGGTGGCGTCGACTGCCGCGGGATCGAGGCAACGCGCGCACGGCACCTCGAAGCCCCCGCGCAGCGTGCCGGTGACGATCGCGCTGCCGTCGGCCTGCAGCGTGATCGCCACGTGGACGTCGATGGGCGCGCTCACCGTCGCGTCGGTGGGGGCCAGTGCCTCGCGCAGCCACGCGGGCTGCAGCGCGGTGTGGATCGCCGCGTGGGTCTCGTGTCGCCGCCGCATGGCGCCGACGTCGATCGAGAGCTCGGGCGGGGGTGCTTGGGGTCGCACGGACGGCAAAGGTGGCCCCGCGCGGCGCACCTTGTAAAGGGCGGCGACCGCACGCGCCGCGGACCCTGGGCCGTTGACCCCTTGCCGCGGATTCGTTATGCCGGCGCCGTCCGTGCAGCCGCCCGAGCAGCAACGCGCCCGTGGGGGGCGCGGCAGGCCGAGCGGCCCGGCCCGCGAGCGCGCCGCGGCGCGGTGGTCGGTGCACGCGCTGGTTGTGTCGCTGTGAGGTTGGC
>JAIBBS010000367.1 GCA_019694555.1 Nannocystaceae bacterium | reverse complement strand
CGCGGGCTGCTGGGCCGCCTCGGCGACGACCTCGCGCGCGGCGGCCTCGATCGCCGGCTCGGCCGCGGGCGCGCTCGCGGCCACCATGGGCGTGGGCGTGGGCTCGCGTCCGCGCAGGGCGAACGCTGCGATCGCGGCGATCGCCGCGACGCCGATCGCGGCGACCAGCAGCCCGCGTCGCGAGCGACGGGGCGCGACCGCGATGGTCACGGCGCTGGTGACGGTGTGCGCGCGCGGCAGCGCGGTCGCGACGCTGTCGCTCGACACCGCGAGCACGGGCGCCGCGTCGCGCTGTTCGGGCGGACGCTGCGGCGGCTCGAAGGTGATCGGCGCCGGCGGAGGCGGCGGCTCGGGCGGAGCGAGCGCGCTGGCGATGTCGACGACCAGCGATGCGGTGTCGATCTCCACGACCGGCTCGGGCGCGTGGGGGGCCGCCGGTTCCGCCGCCGGCGGCATCGCGGACGACGCACGCGACGGCGTCTTGGGCCCCTGGCGCAGCACGTCCGGCAGCGGCAGCGGCTTGCGTTTGACGCCGGGGTGACGCGGCATCGCGGCGAGGCGCGAGCCCGGCGCGTTGGCTTCGGCGGCGGCGACCAGGCCCGCGGCCTGCAGCGACTGCACGCGGATCGTCGGCGCATGCTCGCGTCGCTGCGCCTCGGGATCCTCGACGGTCTCGCTCGGTGGCGCCGTCTGGGGCGCGACGACGTCGGCCGCGGCCGCGGCGGGGCTGGTCGCGTCGAGCGTGGCCTCGCGCGCGTCCGCATCGCCGCCGTCGCGTGCGGCCGTGTCATCGCGGCTGCCGTCGGCGTCGAGGTTCGTCACCGCTGCGTCGCCGCTCGCGGTGCGCTCGGCCTCGCGGCGCGCCGCGGCTTCGCGCGCCTTCGCCTGCACCTGCGCCCGCATCGCGCCGGCGTCGACCGGTGGCAGGCGCAGCGTCGGCAGCAGCTCGTGCGGCTCGGCGGGGCCGGTGGACTTCGCCCGCGGGTGACGCGTGACGACGGTGGTCTCGCCCGCAGGGCGCGGCGCGACCACGGGCGGTGGTGGCACGCGCGGTCCCTTGGAGCCCGCGCCCGACGCCGAAGGATCGCTGCCGTTGCGCGCTCCGTCCATCACCCACTGCCGCGACCGCCGAGTGCTTCGGAGGTCAGGCGAGCAGTCTATCTGCTTTGCGCGCTGGCGGGCAGGCACGCGTCGATCGCTGCATCGGACAGTCCGCACGCGGCCAGCTCCGCGCGGCTGTGCTCGCCCAGCGCCGGCGCGGGGCCGCGCGGCGGCTGCTCGAACGACGGCAACAGCCGCGACGGCACCGCGAGCACGGAGCCGTCGCGCATCGGCACGTGTTCGAATAGTGACCCGAGCCACCGCGTCGGCGCGGCATCGCCCTGCGCCGCAGCGAGCTCGGGCACATCGACGATGCGATCGACCGGCAGTCCGGCCGCGTGCGCGCGTTGGACCCAGACCGACGCCGGCGCGGATGCGAACCGCTCGGAGACCAGCGCGCGTGCAGCCTCGCCGCGCGCGTCGGTGCGCAGCCCGTCGGGGATCGCATCGGGCAGCTCGAGCAGCGTGCACAGGCCGGCCCAGAACTTGGGCTCGAGGCAGCCGACCGCGAGCCGCTCGCCATCGCCCGCGCGGTAGATCGCGTACGCCGGCACCGCGCCGCCGATGAGCGAGTCGGTCGCACCGATGCGACCGCACGCGGCCGCGTCGGCCCACGGCCACGCGAGCAACGGCAGCGCGCCCGAGCACAGCGGTTGCTCGACGTGCATCCCGCAATCGGTGCGGCCGCGCTGCAGCAACGCGGCCAGCACTGCCTGACCCGCGAGCAGGCCGCAGGTGACGTCGGCCAGCTGCACCTTGGGCACGTCGACGGCGCCGGTGCGTGCGAGCAGGCCGGTGCGCGCGAGCGCGTTGAGATCGTGTGCGACCGCGTCGCGATCGGCATCCGCGGTGGCGAACGAGGGCAGCGACACCGTCACCAGCCGCGGGTGCAGCTGCCGCTGCGCCGCCGGATCGAGGCCCCAGCCCGCGAGCGTGCCGGGGCGGAAGCTCTCGATCCACACGTCGGTGCGCTGCAGCAGCGCACGCACCGCGGCGTTGCCTTCCTCGGTGCCCAGCCGCGCGGTGACCGAGCGCGCGCCGGCGTAGAACAGCGAGAAGCCCACGCCGACGTCACCGCGCCGCGGTGGCATCGCGCGCAGCGGATCGCCGCCGCGCGGATCCTCGAGCTTGATCACCTCGGCGCCCAGCGCCAGCAGGCTGCGCGCGAGCACGGCCCCGGGCAGCATGCGCGAGCTGTCGAGCACGCGCACGCCGGCGAGCACCGCGGAGGTTCCGCTCACTCGTCGCCCGTGCGCGCCGGCGGCGGGAATCCGAACAGGCGCGCGGTGCCGCCGGGCGCCATGACCTCGACCGGCGCGCCGGGCTCGGGACCGGCGCCGGGGCGACGCGCGGCGGCGCCGGCGGGCCGCAGCGGGCCGACGCGGAGGAATCGCGCGAGCATGAACTCGACCTCGCGGCGCAGCTCGTCGTAGCTGCCGTCGTTGACGATGACGTAGTCGGCGCGGCGACGCTTGAGCTCCTCGGGCAGCTGCACGGCCATGCGCGCGCGCACCTCGGCCTCGGTCACGCCGTCGCGGGCGCAGACCCGCGCGACGCGGACGGACTCGTCGGCGGTCACGAGGATGACCGCGTGCATGTCGGCCTGCAGGTTCTTCTCGAACAGCAGCGGCACCTCGTACACCGCCACGCCGTGGCCCGACTTCTCCAGCGCGTCGAGCACCTGCTCGTAGCGCTCGCGGATCCGCGGGTGCAAGATGCTCTCGAGCAGCTGACGCTTGGCCGGGTCGTTGAAGACCAGGCTCGCCATCTTGCGCCGGTCCAGCTCCTGACGCTCGTCGAGCACCTCGGGCCCGAACGCCTCGACCACGCGCGCGAGCCCCTCGCTGCCCTTGGCCACGACCACGCGCGCGAGCTCGTCGGCCGAGACCACCGGCACGCCGTACTGCTCGAGCAGATCCGCGACCGCGGACTTGCCGCTGCCGATGCCGCCGGTGAGCCCGTAGACGTCCATCGCCGCCGCCCAGGCTACATCAGGACCCCGGCGCGTGCCCGCGGATCCGCCGCGGGGCCGGCGTCTGGCCGCTCACGCCCAGGGCGTCGGGCCGCCCACGTCCGCGGCCGTGTGCGCCGCGGGCCCGCGGTTGCGCCCGAGCGGGCCCCTGCGGCATCGTGCGCCGCAGCGATGGTGGGCAACAGCAGCGAGGCGCCGCGCGCCGCGGCGCCACCGTGGCGAGTGATCGAGGCCGCGTTCGAGACCAGCGCGCCGCGTCGCACCGCGCTGCCCGACGACGGCATGCCCGAGCTCGCGATCGCTGGTCGCTCCAACGTCGGCAAGTCGAGCCTGGTCAACGCGCTCACGCACCACGGCGCGCTCGCACGCGTGTCACGAGCACCCGGTCGCACGCAGCTGCTCAACGCCTTCGCGTGGACGCTGCGCAGCCCCAGTGGCACCGCGGCCTCGCTGCGCTGCATCGACCTGCCGGGCTATGGCTTCGCGCGCGTGACCGCGGCGGTGCGCGACGGCTTCGCGCCGATGGTCGAGGACTACCTGCTCTCGCGCGCGACGCTCAAGCTCGTGCT
>JAIBBS010000165.1 GCA_019694555.1 Nannocystaceae bacterium | reverse complement strand
GGGGCCGCGGCACGACGCGAGCGGACGCATGCTTGCGCAGCCACGCCACGTCGGCGGTCGCGTCGCCCAGCGGCGCGGTGCGGGTGCAGTAGGTCGTGGTGAAGCCCGCGTCGCCGTCGGCGTAGGCGAACACGAGGTAGCGGCCGCCGGGCTCGAAGCCGAACGCGCAGGTCTTGGCGGCGTCGAGCGCCAGCACGCGCCCGGGCGTGCCCTTGAAGACCTCCTCGACCACGAGCTCGGTGTGGAAGCCCTCGCCGGTCACGAACGCGTGGCTGCGCACGCGTGCGCGCACGACCGCGGCGGCGCCGGCCAGGCTCGGCGCGAGCTCGGGTCGCGCCTGCGCGCACTGGCACGCGCGCACGTCCGGCGGCGCGAGCCAGGCCAGCAGCGCAGCGAGGGCCAAACCGGACAGTCGCGCGGCGCGGAGCATGGACCCCAGGCTAACGCGCGGCGCCGCCGATCGATCCCGCGGCCGCCGACAGCGGCGCCAGCGGCTCGCTCGCGCGGTCGCAGGGCAGCGGCACCGGCCTCGCCCCCACGGGCGTCAGCACCGACCCGGGACCGATGCGGTAGTGGTGCCCGCGCCACGCGACGTCGCGGCGAACCCACGCCAAGGCCCACAGCCCCAGCATGATCGCGTCCTTGTACGGCGTGACCGCGGCCTCGCGCAGCTGCCAACCGCCGCGCAGGACCCGGCCACACGCCGCCTCCACGCCACACGCCGCGAGCACGCCCGCGACCGCGAGCATCGACCAGCCCGCGCCGCCGCCGGCGCCCAGGCACAACCACGCGACCGCCAGCCACCAACACGACGGCAGCAGCAGCGGTTCGCCCAGATAGGCCCACGGTGCGATCCAACGCCGCATCTGGCACCACCGCAGATGTCGCGCGGCGAAGCGACCCACCGTCCACGCTCCGACGTGGGTCGCGACCACGTACGGCGACGTCACCACGCGCAGCCGGGCGCGGACCATCGCCTGGCCGATGGCATAGTCCTCGGCGAGCACGTCGCCGAAGCGCTGCAGGCCGCCGAGGGTCGCGAGCGCGTGGCGTCGCACCAGCATCGACTTGCCGATGACGCATGGGTGCCCCAGCCACGCGCCGGCTGCCACCGCCCCGGTGATGACGCCGCCCAGCTGCAGGTTCTCGCACGCGGCTCCCAGCGTCTGTGCCCGCAGCCCGATCACCGGATTCGCGACCAGCGCGACCTCCGGCGCGAGATCGTCGGCGATGCGACGCAGGTAGTCCGCGGCGACGCACACGTTGGAGTCGCTGATGAGCAGCACGTCGTGTCGCGCGTGCGGCAGCATGCCGAGCAGGTTGGCGACCTTGGGGTTGTGCGCCGCGTCGCCGCGACCCACGACGACCGCAATCTCGCGCGCGGGGAAGCGTTGCTGCAGGCGACGCACCACCGCGAGCGCAGGGTCGTCGGCCGTGGTCACGCCGAACACGAACTGCAGTGGACCGTCGTGATCCTGCAGCAGCAGCGACGCGAGGTTGTGCTCGAGGCCTTCGTCGAGCCCGCGCAGGGGCTTGAGCACCGTGATCGCGAGGCCGCGGCCGCAGGCGCGCGGCGCCCGGGCGACGAGGCGGAGCGACAGCCACCACAGGCCCACGCGCAGCAGCAGCGCCACCGTGCCCGTACCCACGAGCAGCGGCAGCAGCCACGGCCACGGCCCCGCGGGCAGCTCGAACCACTCCACCGATGGCTGTGCCTGCGACATGTTCGCCTCTCCCGTCGCATGCAGCAGAGCGTGCACGCGCGGCGCGGCGATGACCGCGTCGTGACGCAGCGGTGAACTCGATCGCCGTCGCACAAGTGTCACCGGCGCGCGCTCGCGTCGTGATCGGCCGCGGTCAAATCGATGCCCGTGAGCCCCCACGTCGTCCGCTCCATGGTCCATCTCTCCGATCTGCACTTCGGCGCCAGCGCGCGGCTGGAGCGACGCACGATCGCGCTGGCCGAGGCGCTCCATCGCGCGAACGTCGATCACGTCGTCGTCACCGGCGACGTGACCGAGCACGGGCGTCAGTCGGAGTTCGAGCGCTTCCTCGCGGTCTTCGATCGCTTCGCCCGCAGTGGCCGGCTCACGGTCGTGCCGGGCAACCACGATCGCCTCGGCGACGACGTCGCCGACTGGGCGATGGGCGGCCGCCGCGTGCACGTGCGCCGGGCGCCGGGGCTACACCTGGTGTCGTGCGACAGCACGCGCCCCGCCGCGAGCTTCGCCTTCGTCGCCCACGGCACGCTCGCGCCGCAGACCATCGACGCGATCGTCGACGCGACCGCCGATGCCGAGCCCGACGCGCTGGTGTGCGTGCTGCTGCACCACCACGTGCTGCCGCGTCGGCACGAGTGCGTGTTCGAGGCGCTGGGCTCGGCCGTGGGACTGCCGTTCGCGGGCGCGCTGCCGCTGGGACCGCTGTTGCTGCACCGGCTGCGCGGGCGCGCCGACCTGCTGCTGCACGGCCATCGCCACCGCCCCTTCGCCCACTGGCTCCCCGGCGCACGCCCGCTGGGCCTGTTCAACGCCGGCTGCAGCCCCGCGCTCGCGGCCGCGCGGCGCTTCGATCACGCGCGCGGACGACTGGTGGTGCAACCGCGATGGTTCGCGCTGCACGACGCCGCGGTCGCGACGCTGCCTCAGCAGCCGGTCTTGTCGCACGCGCAGTCGCCGGGCGGTCCGTTGACGACCTCGCCGGCCTGCGCGACGTCGCAGGTCAAGTGCGTGTCCTTGGCGCCGCAGTCGACGATGACGTCGTGACAGGCGTTGGTCGCCGCGCCCACGCAGGCGACGTCACAGGTGCCGGCGCCGCAGTGCACCTGCGTGCTGTGGCAGGCGTTGTCCTGCTCGCAGTGCAGCGCGCAGGCGTACGCGTCGTCGGGGCACTCGATCACGCTGCCGTGGCAGGCGTTGTCGCCGGTGCAATCGATCTGGCAATCGAAGTCCGCCGGGCAGGTGAGGTTCATGCTCTCGCACGCGCTGCCGCCGGTGCAGTCGATGATGCAGGTGGCCTCGTCGCAGCCACCGGTGCACTCGAGCGGGCACGCGCCGCCGGGCGCCTCGTCGTTGGTGATGCAGGCGTCGACGGCTCCGCCGCTGCTGCTGCTGCCCGCGCTGGGGTCGGTGCTGCTGCCCGCGCTGGGATCGGTGCTGCTGCCCGCGCTGGGGTCGGTGCTGCTGCCCGCGCTGGGGTCGGTGCCGCTGCTGCCCGCGCTGGGATCGGTCGCCGAGGCGCTCGCGTCGGTGCCCTGCGTGCCGCTGCCCTCGGCCGAGGTCGCGCTGGCGCTGGTGGTCAGCGTGGTCGCGTCGCCGCTGGCCGAGACGCTGTCGAGCGTGGTCGCGGTGGTGTCGACCGAGCCGACGCTGGTGCCGCTGGTGCCGCTCGCGGAGGTGCTGCCGTCGCCCGAACCGCCGCTGCTCGCGGCTTCCTGGGGATTGCCGGCGCAGGCGGCGAGCGCGAGCCCCAACACGAGCGACAGACGGCAGTCCATGGCAGTACCTTAGCGGCAAGCGGCCGCAGTGCCAAACCGCGACGGGTTGCCGCGCGCCCGCACCCGGCGCCGTGCCCTGGCGGACCGCCACGCGCGGCCGCGACCACCGCGGTGCCCCAGCGTCACCGCAGGATGCGGGTGCCGGCGGCGTCGAGCATCGCCTGCGTCACCAGGGTGACGCCGGCCTCGGTGCGCTCGAACAGCTCCGCGTCGCGCTCGGGGTCGTCCCCGATGACGGCGCCCTCGGGCACGCGGCACTGCGGCGCGACGATGCACTTGCGCAGCACCGCACGCCGCCCGACCACCGAGCTCGAGAGCAACAGCGAGTCGCTCACGTCGGCGTAGGAGTTCACACGCACGTCCGTGAACAGCAGCGAGCGATGGACCTGGCCGCCCGAGACGATGCAGCCGGCCGAGACCAGCGAGTCGACCGCGTAGCCGCGGCGATCGGGATCGTCGAACACGAACTTCGCCGCCGGGCGCTGCGACTGGTAGGTCCAGATCGGCCAGCTCTCGTCGTACAGATCGAGCGACGGCGTCACGCGCAGCAGGTCGGTGTTGGCCTCCCAGTAGCTGTCGAGCGTGCCGACGTCGCGCCAGTACGGCTCGGTCGCACCGGGCGGGATCACACACGACTCACCGAACGGGTGCGCCGCGACGCAGCCGCGATCGACCAGCCGCGGCAGCACGTCGTGGCCGAAGTCGTGGGTCGAGTCGGGGTCGCGGAAGTCCTCGGCGAGCACGTCCATCAACAGCGCGGCGTCGAACACGTAGATGCCCATGCTCGCGTAGCAGACCCCCGGACGGCCGGGGATCTCGGGGGCATTGCGCGGCTTCTCCCAGAAGCGCTCGATGCGGCCGCTGGCGTCGACCTGCACGATGCCGAACGACGACGCCTGCGCGCGCGGCACGTCGACGCACGAGACCGACACGCCGGCGCCCGACTGGATGTGGCTCGCGAGCAGGCGCGAGTAGTCCTGGCGGTAGACGTGATCGCCCGCGAGGATGATGACCCAGCGCGGCGCGTGGCCGCGGATCACGCCCAGGTTCTGGAAGATCGCGTCGGCGGTGCCGAGGTACCAGCTGGCCTGCTCGGTCTGCTGCTGCGCCGGCCACAGCTCGACGAACTCGCCCAGCTCGCCGCGCAGGAAGCTCCAGCCGCGTTGGATGTGCGAGATGAGCGTGTGCGCGCGGTACTGCGTCACCACCGCGACGCGACGCAGGCCCGAGTTGAGGCAGTTGCTCATCGGGAAATCGATGACGCGGAACTTGCCGCCGAACGGCAGCGCGGGCTTGGCCTGGTCGTCGGTCAGGGCACGCAGCCGCGTGCCGCGACCGCCGGCGAGCACGATCGCCAGCGTGCTGCGCAGGGCAGCGTTGAGATCGACTCGGGGCGAGACCACGGCGCCTGGGGTTTTGCCACGGCGGGCCCCGGGCTCCAAGCGCACGGCGTGCCGCGGACGCCAAGGGGTCGGAAACGGCATTTGCGGCGCGCCATCGGCGGCCCGTGGCCGAGCGGCCGGCACGCCCTGGCGCGCCCGCGCCTTGGTACCCTGGCGCCGCCCATGCGAATCCTGCAGGTCGCCTCCGAGGCGGTGCCGCTGTGCAAGACCGGCGGACTCGCCGATGTGGTGACGGCGCTGTCGCAGGCGTTGCTCGACGGCGGTGACGACGTGCGCGTGCTGCTGCCGGCGTACCGCGGCCTGCTCGAGCGCGTCGAGATCGAGCGCCGCTTCGAGCTGGGCGATCCGCTGGGCCTGGGGGTGCCGGCACGCATCGCCTGCGCGACGCTGCCGGGCACGCGCGTGCACGCGTGGTTGTTGCAGTGCGATCCGCTCTTCGATCGCGCGGGCGGTCCCTACGTCGACGAGCAGGGCCGCGACTGGCTCGACAACCACCTGCGCTTCGCGCTGCTCGCCCGCGCCGCGGCGACGCTGGCGCTCGCGTCGGCGCCGATGGGCTGGGCGGTCGACGTGGTCCACGCCCACGACTGGCAATCGGCGTTGGTCGCGGGCTACCTCGCGTGGTGGGGTCGCGGGCGCGCTGCGACGGTGCTCACGGTGCACAACCTGCAGTTCGCCGGTCGCTTCGCGCCGCAGCTGCTGGGCGCGATCGCAGCGCCGCCGTCGAGCTACGCGCCGGCGGGGCTCGAGTTCTACGGCCAGATCTCGCTGCTCAAGGCCGGCCTGGTGTGGGCCGACCGCGTGACCACGGTGAGCCCGACCTACGCCGACGAGATCCGCACGCCCGAGGGCGGCATCGGCTTCGACGGCCTGCTGCGCCACCGCGGCGCCGCGGTGCAGGGCATCCTCAACGGCATCGACGATCGCGCGTGGGATCCTGCGACCGATGCCGCGCTCGCGCAGGGCTACGACGCCACGCGGCTGGGCGACAAGCGCGTGTGTCGGCTGGCGCTGCAGCGCGAGCTGGGTCTGCACGAACAAGACGACGCGCCGGTGCTGGGCCTGGTCGGACGACTGACGTGGCAAAAGGGCATCGACCTGATGCTCGGCGGCATCGACGTCGCGCTGGCCCAGGGCGCACAGCTGGCGATCCTGGGCTCGGGCGAGCCCGAGCTCGAGGCGGCGCTGGCGGCCCGCGTCGCGGCGAATCCCGGGCGCGTGGCGCTGCGCCGCGGCTACGACGAGGCGCTGTCGCACCGCATCTTCGCCGGTGCCGATCTGTTCCTGGTGCCGTCGCGCTTCGAGCCCTGCGGCCTGACGCAGCTGTACGCGATGCGCTACGGCACGCCGCCGGTGGTGCGGCGCACCGGCGGACTGGCCGACACGGTGCGCGACGAGGACGAGCATCCCGGCGCCGGCACCGGCTTCGTGTTCGATGCGCCCGAGCCCGGCGCGTTCGCGGCGGCGCTGCAGCGCGCGATCACGACGTGGCGCGATCGCCCGCACCACGAGGCGGTGCAGCGGCGCGGCATGGCCGGGCAGTTCGGTTGGGCCCGCGGCGCGGCAGCGTACCGCCGCGTGTACGAGGAGGCGATCGCAGCCGCGCGCGCGGAGTCGGTGTGAGCGACGCCGGCGCGCGCACGCGGGCGCGACTGCAGCTGCTGCTGGCCGCGGCGCTGTTCTCGACCGGCGGCGCGGCGATCAAGGCCGCGACGCTGACCGGCGCACAGATCGCCGGGTTCCGCTCGGGCATCGCGGCGCTCGCAGTGGTGTTGCTGGCCCGCGCCGCGCGACAGCGGCCCAGCGCCCGCGCGGCCGCGGTCGGCGTGGCCTATGCCGGCACCGTGGTGCTGTTCGCGCTGGCGAACCGGCTCACGACCGCGGCCAACACGATCTTCTTGCAATCGACCGCGCCGGTGTACGTGCTGCTGGCGTCGCCGTGGCTGCTGCGCGAACGCATCGGTCGCCGCGATCTCGCGTTCGTCGCGGCCGCGGCGTGCGGCCTGTTGCTGTTCGTCGTCGGCACCGAACCACCGCGCACGAGCGCGCCCGATCCCGCCACCGGCAACCTGCTCGCGATCGCGTCCGGCATCACGTGGGCCGGCACGCTGGTGGGCCTGCGCCGGATGGCCACGCCGGCCGGCGGCCCCCACCGCGGCAACGACCCGATCCACGCGGTGGTCGCGGGCAACCTGCTGGCGTTCGCGCTGTGTCTGCCGTGGGCCCTGCCCTGCACGCCCAGCGCCGCCGACCTCGCCGTGCTCGCGTACCTCGGCGTCGCGCAGATCGCCGTGCCCTACCTGCTGGTCTCGTCCGCGGTGCGGCAGCTCGGCGCGCTCGAGACCTCGCTGATCCTGCTCGTCGAGCCGGTGCTCAACCCGCTGTGGGCGCTGCTGCTGCACGACGAGCGACCGGGGCCGTATGCGATCGCCGGCGGCGTGATCCTGCTGGGCGCGACGGTGGTCAAGACGGTCGCGGATCGGCGCTGAGCCTCACCGCGGCCGCACGACGAAGTTGCCCGCGACCTTGCCGTGCCACTTCTGCGTCATCGCCTCGCGCAGCGCGGCCAGCGGCAACGCGGCGCCGACGTGGGGGCGCAGCGCGACCGCGTCGGCGAGCACCCGCGCGAGCCGCTCGCGTCGCAGCGCGTCGTCGCGCTGCGCTGCGATCGCGGCCGGGGATCCGAGCACGTCGATGCTCTTGAGCAGCACGAGGTTGGTCGGCAGCGCGTTGGGCTCGCGCCCGCCCCGCGCGGCGCCGGGCGTGGCGGCCCAGCCGACCACCACGAAGCGCGCGGCCCAGGCTGCGGCGCGCAGCGCCTCGTGCGACAGCGCGCCGCCGACCGGATCGTAGATCACGTCGGCGCCGCGACCGTCGGTGAGGCGCTTGACCTCGTCGCGCAGCGACACGCCCTCGCGCAGCACGACCAGCGCGTCGGCGCCGCGCGCCTGCGCGACCGCGAGCTTGTCGGCATCGCGGCCGACCGCGATCACGCTCGCGCCCAGGTGCTTGGCCAAGACGACCGCCGCGAGCCCGGTCGAGCCGCTCGCGCCCAGCACCAACACGGTCTCGCCGGCACGCACGCGCGCGCGCACGAGCAGCGCGTGGTCGGCGGTCTCGGCCCCGCCCAGCAGGCACGCGCCCTCGTCGAACGACAAGCCCGCGGGCAACGGCACCACCGCGTGCGCCGGCGCGACCGCGGCGGTGGCGAAGCCACCCCAGCGCCGGTGGGCGCCCTGCGAGCGCGGGCCGGTGCGCAGCCCGTCGGCGATCACGGCGTCGCCGGGCGACAGCCCGCGCACCGCGGGCCCGCACCACGTCAGCACGCCGGCGTACTCGAGCCCGGGCGTGTACGGCAGCTGCGGCACGTGCTGGTACTGCCCGCTGGTCATCAAGAGATCGACCCAGCCGACGTTGGCCGCGTGCACCGCGATGATCACGTCGTCGTCGGCCAAGCTCGCCGGATCGATCGGCGGCTGCGGCTGCAGCTCGAGCTGCGCCAGCGCGGCGGCGGGATCGGACGCGAGCGTGCGGACGATCGCACACAGGCCGGTGGCAGGGGACGACGACGCGGACACGGGCGGCAACGCTACACCCGCGTCACAGCGCCTTGGCGAGGTAGATCGCCTGCTCGCCGGCGGCGTAGGTGCGCTCGTACAGCGTCACGTCGGCACCGACCAGCGCGTAGCCCATGCGCTCGTAGGCCGCGACCCCCGGAACGTTGACGTTGGTGGTCTCGAGCCACACGCGCGCGGCACCGTGGCGACGGCCCTCGTCCTCGACGCGCGACAGCAACGCGCGCCCGATGCCGGCGCGGCGGTGCGAGGGCGCGACGTACAGGTGCCACAGCACCATGCGCGCGTGCCACGGCTCGAGCTCGCACGCGGCGAAGCCGACGATGCCGCCATCGTCGGCGACGAACGCGGTGTCCCAGCGGGCCCAGTGCGCGAACACGTCGCCCATGGGGTACGCGTGCACGCGCGGCTGCGGCAGCGTGCGCTCGACCAGCGTGATGCTGCGCGGGCACAGCGCGAGCTCGAAGATCGAGCGGGTCTCGTAGCGAGTGTCGAGCGCGGCCACGGCCGCGCGGTCCTCGTCCCGCAGCGCTCGGATCTCGACCATGGCCCACGGTAGCCCGTCGGCCGGCGGCGCGCGTGGCACCCACGCGACGGGCCGGAGCGCGGGCCGGGCATGCATCGCTGCACGGCGGGTGGCGCGGCCGCGCGTGCTACCGTCGCCGGCGATGGCGAACGTGCTGACCGAGCTGCTCGAGCTGCTCCGCCTCGAGCGCATCGAACACAACCTCTTCCGCGGCCAGAGCCAGGATCTGGGCTGGGGCAACGTCTTCGGCGGCCAGGTGCTGGGCCAGGCGCTGTCGGCCGCCGAGCAGACCGTCGAGCCCGACCGCCACGCGCACTCGATGCACGGCTACTTCCTGCGCACCGGCGACGCGCGCAAGCCCATCGTCTACGAGGTCGATCGGATCCGCGACGGCAAGAGCTTCACGACCCGGCGCGTGGTCGCGGTGCAGGACGGCCACGCGATCTTCACCATGGCGGCGTCGTTCCAGGTCGACGAGCCCGGCTTCGAGCACCGCGCGGACTCACCGGGCGGCGGCGACCCCGAGACGCTGGTCTCCGAGCTCGAGATGGCGCGGCGCTTCGCCGATCGGATCCCGGCCGCGCTGCGCGAGCAGGCCACCTGCGAGCGTCCGATCGAGATCCGCCCGCTCGAGCACTACGACCCCAGCCGCCCCGACGTGCGCCCGCCGTACCGCAAGGTCTGGTATCGCGCCATCGATCGGCTGCCCGATCGCAACCAGACCCACCAGTATCTGCTGGCCTACGCGTCGGACTTCAACCTGCTGGGCGCCGCGATGCAGCCGCATGGCGTCTCGTGGATGACACCGGGGATGCACGTCGCCAGCTTGGATCACGCGATCTGGTTTCATCGTCCGTTCCGGATGGACCAGTGGTTGCTGTACGTGATCGACGCGCCCTCGGCGAGCGGCGCACGCGGTCTGGCGCGCGGGCAGTTCTTCACGCAAGACGGCGTGCTCGTCGCCTCGACCGCGCAAGAAGGCCTGATGCGACAGCGGCCACGGTGACGCGCGGGGCCCGCGACGCGTGAGGCGATCCCGGCGCCGCGCCCTCGGGATCCGCCGCGCGCGCGCCCGCCAGAGCCCGTAGGAGGCACTTCGGTCGAACGGCCACTGCCCCGCGGGGACCGTCACGGGTTGCCGCGATTCGCTGCCAATGATAGGCAGTGAACATCGCGACTGCGATCGAATCGCTGGTGGTGCTGGTGCGCCCGAGGTCGGAGCCTCGGGACGACGACGCACGCGTGGACGCAACCGAGCCCACCGCGCACACCGATGCGCTCGAGGCCCGCGCGCCGGTGAGCCTCGACGCGCTCGCCACCACCGCCACGCTCATCATCCCGCCGCCCGCCCCGCCGACACCCCCGCCGGCGCCGGTCGCCCCCCCGGTGGCGCGCCGCCTGCCGGCGCTGCGCGAGCTGCTGGCGGACGTGGGCGACGCTGGCACGATGCCGCTGGCGGGACCGCGCGAGGATACCGACACCCGCTGGGCCGCGGTGCTGCTGGGATGGCTCGTGCCCGAGGGTCTCGAGGCGCTGCGCCGCACCGACGCGGGCACGCGTCTGCTCGCAGCCGCGCCCGAGAGCGCCGAGGAGACCGCCGTGCTCGTGGGCGCGATGGTCGAGAACCCGCCGCTGTCGGCGATCACGACCGCGCTGCTGCTGGGCGAGTGGCTCGACCTGCGCGATCTCGGGCCCGCGGTCGCGAGCGCATGCAGCATCCCCACCGGGCAGGCCACGCGGCTGGTGCCGTCGCTGCTGGCGTGGCGCGACGAGCTGCGCGCGCGCGGCTTCGGTCCGCGTCAGGTGATGGAGCACCTGCGGGCCCGCACCGCGTGGATGCGCGGGTTGTCGGAGCGCAGCCGCGATCAGCTCGCGCGACTGGGCGTGGTCACGCGCGAGGCCGTGCTGCTGCTGCCGCTGATGACCCTGCGCGCGCAGCCCGGATGTCGGCCCGAGACCCTGCGCGAGGTCGAACGCTTCCGCGGTGCGCTCGCCGAGCAGCCCGAGATTCCGACGCGCGCCGGCAAGTCGCGCACGACGCGTCGCGTGCCTGCGGGTCCGCGCGTGGCGAAGGCGGGCGCGCTCGAGACCCTGAGCGTCTCGCGTCCGATCGAGGCCGCGGCGGTGCCGGTCGAGCCGACGCCGGTCGAGCCCGCGGCGATCGAGCCGGCGGCGATCGAGCCGGCGACGATCGAGGTCTCCGCGTCGGCACGCCATGCGGTGCGGCTGAGCGCGCGGCAGCTGGTGGCGCAGCGCGGCTGCGCGTCGCTCGGTGCGCTGGCGCGCGCGTGCGCGACCGTGCCCGACGCAGCGCTCGCACCGCGAGCGCTGCGCCAGGTCCTGGCCGAGGACCCCGCGGTGCGCTCGCTCGAGGGCGAGATGGCGTGGTTCTGGATCCCCGAGGTCGGACGCAACGCGCTGCTGCAGCGCGTCGCGATCGCCAGCTCCGGCCGTGAGCTGGTCGACGGCGCACGCTTGCGCGAGAGCCTGGCCACCGACCGCACGCTCGCGCGCGACCTGCCGCCGGCCACGGTGCTCGCGGCGCTGGCCCAGCAGCTGCGCGAGCACGCGCCGCCGCCCGCGGTCGAGCCCGTGCGCGACGAGGTGCCGGTGCGCGTGTTGACGATGCCGACGCCCGGCGGTGCCCGTCCGGCGATCGACGACGACACCACGGTCGAGCGCCTCGCCGAGCTCGCCGGCATCAGCGTCGACACGCTGGTGGCGCTGGCGCTGCGGGCCTCGCAGGAGCGCGAGCAGACCCAGCGCCGTGCCCGTCGCGGCCGCGCCTGAGGCTGGGCGCTGCATCGCCGACGCGGCTCACCACAACCACAGCCACGCGAGCAGCAGCGCCAACGCGGCCAGCAACCACCGCGCGCCGCGTCCGGGCACCGCACGACCGCTGCGATCGAGCCCGAGCCGCAGCGCGGTCGCGGTCGCGACGACCCAGCCCACGAACGCGAGCGCGGCCAGGGCCGGGCGCACGCGCGACTGCGTCGAGGCCTCGCGCAGCAACGCGTGGTGCTCGGCCTCGTCGCGGACCGCATCGCCGGAGCGCTGGGCCAGCGCGGCGATGCGCGCGTCGACGTCGGCGAGCACGTCGTCGTGCGGAACGTCGAGCGCACGGCTGCCCAGCAGCGCGCTGCGGATCTCACGGCACGCCGCCAGCGCGACCGCGTCGTCGCCGGTGTCGGCGATCGCGAGCAGTCGCGCGAGCGCGACCTCGTCGTGGCGCGACAGCGGCAATCGCCAGCGCAGCGCCCGGCCCAGGTGCACGATCTCGCCGTCGACATCGCCCGCCTGCTGCGCGCGATCGGCCGCGTCGAGCTCGCCGCGGGCCTCGCACGAGACCCGCAGCAACAGCGGCGCGAGCACCAGCGCCGCGGTCGCAGCGGGCACCAGCGCGCGCTGCCACCACCGCCGCGCGGCCGCGGCCGGGCTCGCCGCGGCGGTCACGTGAAGTCTCGCCGCGCGAAGAGCAGCGCCGCGATCACCAGGCACGCGCCGCCGTACGCCGCACCGTACAGCCCGGCCTGCGCGACGTAGCCCCAACCGATGAAGCTGCCGTGGATCGACACCGGCGTCGCGTCGCCGAGCATGCCGCCCGAGACGTAGAACGCGTGGAAGTCGGGCAGCACCGCGGCCACGCCCGAGAGCAGCGCGCCGATCGGCGTGTCCGAGAGCTTGCCCTCGGCGAAGGCGCGCAGCTCACCGCTGTTGCGCCCGACCACCCACAGCGACGCGGTGAACATCGCCGACAGGTACGGCGACGAGAACGACGAGAACAGCAGCGCGACCGCGACCACCAGCCACAGCTCGAACAGCACCAACACCTCGGCGCGGACCAGCGCGATGTCGTGCAGCCCGCCCTCGAGCGCCAACACCACCGCCAGCGTCGCGGCCATCACCGCGACCAGCAGCGCCAGCGTCACGGCCAGGCCCACGAACTTGCCGGCGAGGAACTCGTGGCGGTGCAGCGGCTTGGGGATCACGAAGAACACGGTCTTGCGATCGAGCTCCTTGGACAGCAGGTTGACGCCCAGGAACAGCGCGATGACCAGACCCACGCCGCTGATGCCGGCGAGGCCGAGGTCCTTGATCACGCGGGTCTGCTCGTGCAGCGACAGCTCGCCCAGCACCACCGAGAACGCCATCAGCAGCGCCGCGAACACCACCAGCACGTACAGCACGCGGTTGCGCGTGGCCTCGCGGAAGGTGTTGAGCGCGATCGCCCACAGGCGTGCCAGCGCGCTCACGAGCCCGCCTCCGCGCCACGGCCCGGTGCCGCGGCCTCCTGCACGAACAGCTCCTCGAGGCTCTGCCGGTGCGGCGCGAGCGACAGCAGCGTGCCGCCGCCCTCGAGCACCGCCTTGGCCACCGCGTTGGCGGCGGCGAGGTCGGCCACCCGCGCGACGCGGCCCTCGCTGGTGCGCTCGTGCTGGCCCGGGCCCGCGGCGATGCGCGCGCCCAGCTCGTCGTCGGCGGTGTAGAGCACCTCGACGCCGTCGATCGCGGGACTGAGCAGCTGGCCCAGCGGACCGGTGTCGCGCAGCTCGCCGCGCACGAGGATCGCGACGCGGTCGCACAGAAGCGTGGCATCCGACAGGATGTGCGTGGAGAAGAACACGGTCTTGCCGCGCCGACGCAGCGACACGATGATGTCGCGCACCTCCTTGCGACCGATCGGATCGAGCCCGCTCATCGGCTCGTCGAGCACGACCAGCTCGGGATCGCCGATGAGCGCCTGGGCCAGGCCCGCGCGCTGCAGCATGCCCTTGGAGTAGCTGCGCAGCGGCCGGCCCGCGGCGTGGCCGAGCCCGACCTCCTCGATCAGCGCCGACGCGCGTTGCCGTCGCTGCGCCGCGGGCAGCCCGTGCAGACGCCCGACCATGTCGAGCAGCTCGACCACGGTGAGGTAGTCGTAGAAGTACGGGTTCTCCGGCAGGTACCCCAGGCGCTGCTTGGCCTCGCGGCGGCCGACCTCGGTGCCGAACAGCCGCGCGGTGCCGGAGCTCGCGAAGATGAGCCCCATCAGGATCTTGATGGTGGTGGTCTTGCCTGCGCCGTTGGGACCCAGGAAGCCGAAGATCTCGCCGGGCTCGACCGCGAAGCTGACGCCGCGCAGCGCCTCGGTCCGCCGGCGCGCGAGCCCGCGGACGAAGGTCTTGCGCAGCGCCTCGACCGAAAGAACGCTCACCGGCGCCGCCAGTGTAGCGGCGGCCCGGCGTGCACCCAAGCCCGGCGCGGCCACGCCAGCCCCGCGCGGCCACGCCAGCCCCGCGCGGCCACGCCAGCCCCGCGCGGCCACGCCAGCTGGGTGGTCGCAAGGCCCGGGGCCCGTGGGACTTTCGCCGCGGCCTGCTAAGCTGCGTCGCCGATGCGCGAGCGCGCCCGAGCGACTTCGACGACGCGGCGGCGTTGGCTCGCGGGCTGTGCCGGCGTCGCCGCAGCGAGCGTGGCCGGGCGCGTGGGCGCAGCCCCGCCGCCGCGGATCCCCGGCTGGCCCAGCGGTGGCCGCGAGGAGGAACCGATCACCGTCGATCTGCCGCAGCTGCGCTACGACGGCAACTGGCAGCCGCGCGGCAGCGCGATGCGGGTGCTCGCCCGCGAGCTGCGGCTGCGCACGCGGCTCGAGCCGGTGGCCGAGCCCAGCTCGCTCGACGCCGAGCGCAGCGAGCTGTTCGAGACGCCGTTCCTCTACGTCGCCGGCGACGAGGCGTTGCCGACGCTGACGCGCACCGCCGAAGCCAACCTCCGGCAGTTCCTCGACCTCGGTGGGCTCGCGCTGTTCGACGCCGCCGACGGCGGCACCGACGGTGCGTTCGTGCGCTCGGTCGAGGCGCTGCTCGGTCGCATCGCGCCCGGCAGCCAGCTGGCCCCGGTGGCGCGCGACCACGTGCTGTTCCGCAGCTTCTATCTCGTCGACGAGCCGGTCGGCCGCACCGCTGCCTTCGATCATCTGCTGGGGATCCAAGAGGAGGGCCGGCTCAAGGCGCTGGTGATGCGCAACGATCTCGGCGGCGCGCTCGAGGAGCTGCCCGACGGCCGCGCGGCGCATCCGTGCACGCCCGGCGGCACCGAGCAGCGGCAGTGGGCGATCCGTTTCGGCGTCAACGTGCTGCTGTACGCGACCTGCACCGACTACAAGGCCGACCGCGCCCACGTCGAGACGTTGCTGCGCGCGCGTAGGTGGCGATGACCGAGACGTGGAGCCTCGCGCCCGGCCACGTGCCGTCCGTGCCGCTGCTGCTGCTGCTGGCGCTGTGCGGCGTGGTCGCGCTGGTCGAGGCCGGCCTGGGCTTCGTGCAGCGCGGGCGGCAGATGCCGCGTTCGCGCGCGCTCGCGGTGTTGCTGCTGCGACTGCTCGCGATCGCGGCGCTGGTCGCGATCGCGTTCGAGCTCACGCTGCGCTTCGATCGCGTCGCGCCCTCGACCCGTCGCGTGGTCGTGTTGGTCGACCGCTCGGCCTCGATGGCGATCCCCGACACCGCGAACAGCGGCGCCACCGCCACGCGGCAGGCGCGGGCCGAGGCGATGTGGGCCGCCAGCGCCGACGCGCGCGCGCAGTGGCGCGACGAGGGCCTGCGCATCGACGTGCGCGGCTTCTCGCGCGAGGTCGAGGCGCTCGGCGGCGAGGCGGCCGAGACGCTGGCGGGCGAGCCCCGCGGCGCTGCGTCCGATCTCGCGGCGGCGCTGGCGAGCCTGGGCGACGACGACGCGCGTCCGGGCGAGCGGCTGGCCGCGGTGGTGGTGGTGAGCGACGGTCTGGTCGGCACCAACGACGACGCCGCCTCGGCGCAGCTGTCGGAGGTCGCCGCGCGCCTGGGCGTGCCGATCACGACCGTGAGCACCGGCGCGCCGCAGCTGCGCGACGTGTCGGTCGCGGAGGTGCGCGCGGGCGAGTTCGCGTTCGTCGAGAACATCGCGGAATTCGAGGCCACGGTCGTGGCCCACGGCAGCAAGGGCGAGAGCGCCAAGGTGCAGCTGGTGCGCAACGGCGAGATCATCGCCGAGCGCTCGCTGCGACTGGCCGGCGACGGCGTGCCCCAGCGCGTGCAGTTCCAGGTCGCGCCCGATCGCGTGGGTCAGTTCGTCTACGAGATCGTGGTGCCGCCGCTGGCGGGCGAAGCGACCGCGGCGAACAACCGCCGCGCGTTCGTGGTCAAGGTCCTGCGCGACAAGGTCCGCGTGCTGCACGTCGCGGGCCGGCCCGACTGGGACGTGCGGGCGCTGCGGACGCTGCTGCGGCGCGACCCCAACGTCGAGCTGCTCAGCTACTACATCTTGCGCGACTTCGACGACATCGCGCGCGAGGACACCGAGGCGTTGTCGCTGATCCCCTTCCCCACCGAGGAGCTGTTCGAGCAGGAGCTGGGCTCGTTCGATCTCGTGGTGCTGCACAACTTCGACGCGGTGCCGCACTCGGTCGGGCAGTACGTCGACAACATCGCGCAGTTCGTCGAAGACGGCGGCGCGCTGGTGCTCATCGGCGGTGACCTGGGCTTCTCCGACGGCGGCTACGGCGGCGGCCAGATGGCGCAGCAGCTGCCGATCGAGCTGCGGCGTCCGGTCGGGCACGAGCGCGCGCGCGTGCGGCCGGCGCTGACCGACGCCGGCCGCCGGCACCCGATCACCGCGTGGTTGCTCTCGGGCGACGGGCGCGCGTGGGAGGCGTTGCCCGAGCTCGACGGCTACAACCCCGTCGCGCTGCGCGACGCGTCCGGCATCGGCGCGACCACGCTTCTGGCCCATCCCGGCGAGCTCGACGAGCGCGGCCAACCGCGGCCGATCCTCGCGGTGTCGGAGCCGGGCAAGGGCCGCGTGGTCGTGCTCGCGACCGGCTCGACCTGGCGACTGGGCTTCGCGCCCGAGCTGGCGCTGGTCGACGGCGCGCGTCCCTACGATCTGTTGTGGCTCGGCGTGGTGCGGTGGTTGTTGCGCGACGACAGCTCCGGTCGGCTGCAGCTCGAGACCGACGCGCCGCGCTACCGCGTCGACGAGCCGGTCGAGCTGCGCGCGCGCACGCTGACCGCCGCCTACGCGCCCGAGCCCCAGGTGCCGCTGGCGTGGACCATCGAGGTGCTGCGCGGCGTCGGCGAGGGCAGCCGCGATCCCGCCGGCGAGGGCGAGCCTGCGCTGCACGCCGGCAACTGGGTCACCGACGAGCTCGGCCGCGCGCAGCAGACCGTGCAGGGCCTGCCGATCGGGGCCTACCGCGCGACCGCCCGCCGCGTCGGCGACGACGACGTCGCCGCATCCACCACCGCGGTCGAGCGCGTGTTCATCGTCGAGGCCCCCGGCCGCGAGCTCGGCCGCATCGACGCCGACCCCGGCATCGCGCGCTTGCAGGCGCTCGCCGCCGCGACGCAGGGCGCCGCGATCGATGCCGCCGATGGCGGACTGCTGCCCGAGTCGCTGCCCACCCTCGCGAGCGAAGACGCGGCCGGCCGCGTGACCGCGCGGCGCGAAGTCGCGCTGTGGGGCGGCCCGTCGGCGCTGCTGCTGCTGCTGCTGGCGCTCGGTGGGGAGTGGTGGATCCGCAGGCGTGCGGGCGCGCCGTAAGCCCACTCGAGCGGGCGCGCCGTAGGCCCACTCGCGCGGGCGCGCCGTAGACCCACTCGTGCGGGCGCGCCGTAGACCCACTCGCGCGGGCGCGCCCTCGGCCCGCCCCGGTGGCGCGCGCGCCCTTGGGCGCCGCGCCGCGAGGGTTCATCATGCGAGATCGTGGCGCAGACCCGCGACGACGAGGACGAGGCCGAGCCGACGCAGCGGTCGGCCCGCGGTGTCGCGCCGCAGCCGGGCCAGCGCTTCGATCGCTACCTGCTGCTGCGCGCGCTGGGCCACGGCGGCATGGGCGTGGTCTTCCTCGCCCACGATCCGCGGCTCGATCGCCACGTCGCGCTCAAGCTGCTGCACGAGCAGGCGCACGAGCACGAGCTGCGCGCCGACGCACGCGCGCGACTGCTGCGTGAGGCCCGGGCACTCGCGCGGCTGGCCCATCCCAACGTCGTGCCGGTGTTCGACGTCGGCGTCGCCCACGACCGCGCGTTCGTGGCGATGGAGTACGTCGACGGCTGCACGCTCTCGGCGTGGCTGCGTCGGCGCGGCCGCAGCGTCGCGGAGATCCTGCGCGTGTTCGTCGACGCCGGTCGCGGGCTCGAGGCCGCACACGCGCTGGGCATCGTGCACCGCGACTTCAAGCCCGACAACGTCCTCATCGGCCGCGAGGGCGCCGACGAGCGCGCGCGCGTGGTCGACTTCGGGCTCGCGCGTGCGGGCGAGTCGACCTCGTCGAGCTCGGTCGGCCACGTCGGCGAGCCGTCCGGACCCAGCTCGATCGACGCCGCGCCCGGCGACGACGCGATCACGCGCGTCGGCGTGGTGCTGGGCACGCCGGCGTACATGGCCCCGGAGCAGCACCGCGGCCTGCCGCTCTCGCCCGCGACCGATCAGTACGCGTTTTGCGTCGCGCTGTTCGAGGCGCTGACCGGCACGCGCCCGTTCGTCGCCGACAGCGGCGCGCGACTGTTGCGGCTCAAGCTCGGCGGCGCGCCGCCGTGGCCGGCGAGCGCGCGCGCGATCCCGTCGTGGCTGCGCCGCGTGGTCGCGACCGGGCTGCAACCCGAGCCGGCGTCGCGACACGCGAGCATGGCGGTGCTGGTCGCGGCGTTGCTGCGCGGGCCGGCGCGCGCGCGGCTGCGCCCGCTGCTCGCCACCGCCGCGGGCGCGACGGCGATC
>JAIBBS010000012.1 GCA_019694555.1 Nannocystaceae bacterium | reverse complement strand
GGGTCGCGGCCGCGCCGCTGCGCGACACCGCCGCGGCGCTGCGCGCCGAGGGCCCCGAGTCGACCGCACTCGCCGACGAGATCGACGACTGGATCGCCCAGGCCCTCGCGGCGCCGCGGTGATAGGCTGGAGCGCGCACGTGCCCGTCGACGATGCCGAGCTGTTGCTGCGCTGGCGCGGTGGCGATGCCGAGGCCGGGCGCACGCTGATCGAGCGCCACGCGGCGACGCTGCACCGCTTCTTCGTCAACAAGCTGCCCGAGTGGGTCGACGAGCTGTCGCAGCGCACGCTGCTGGCGTGCGTCGAAGCCCGCGAGCGCATCGACCCTGCTCGCAGCTTCCGCGCCTACCTGCTGGGCATCGCGCGCTTCCAGCTGCTGCGGGCGCTGCGGGAACACTACCGCGACGTCGCCGGCGTGCCCGAGCAGTGGAGCGCCGCGCAGCTGGTGCCCTCGCCCACCGCCGCGGTCGCCGACGACGAGCGCCGCGCGCTGCTGCTGCGGGCGCTGCGGCACCTGTCGATCGACACCCAGATCGCGCTCGAGCTGCACTACTGGGAGGACCTCGGCGTGGCCGAGATCGCGACCGTGATGGGCGAGCCCGAGGGCACGGTCAAGAGCCGGCTCGCGCGTGGCCGCGCGACGCTGCGGCAGGTGCTCGAGCAGCTCGAGGCCGACGGCGAGCAGCTCGAGCAGACCCTGCGCAACCTCGACGGCTGGGCCGCGGAGCTGCGCGCGCAACGACGCGACGGCTGACCGCCCTCAGCGATCGAGCAGCAGCGCCGCCGGCGTGGGAAAGAGGCGCGGGTCGTCGCACGCGAACGTGATCTCCGGCAGCGCGAGCTCGACCGCGACGTGACCGAGGTCGTCGCTGTTGCTGACGTGGACGTCGTCGATGACGACGCCGCCGCGGGCCTTGGCGATGCGTGCCTCGGCCGCGGCACCCGCGAGGGTGTCGAAGCACTGCGAGAAGCCCTCGGGATCGGCGATGCACACCGAACCCTGATCCGAGCTGGCCTCCGCGTGGATGCCGGCCTCGACGTGCTTGCGCCCGAGGAAATCGGTGTGCACGCCGTAGGCGATCGCCCAGTCGTCGCGACCGCCGGTGGCGTCGTCGAGCGCGGTCGCGAGGTTCGACCACGGCAGCTCGACCACGTCGGAGCTGCCCTCGCCGTGCAGGTGCGAGTGCTTCTCGTCGTCGTCGCTCCAGAAGTAGCTCAGCGGCAGCTCGCACTCGATCTCGGCGCCGACCGAGCCGCTGGGCGCCACGCCGTGGCCCGAGACCTCGAGCTCGCCGCCGACCATCAGGTGCAGCACGCACTCGAGCTCGTCGAGCAGCGTGGTCGTCGGCACGTCGCGACCGACGCGGGCTTCCTGCAGCACCGGCACGTCGTGGCGCTTGCCGTCGAAGGCCCCGAGGCTCACGATCGTGTGGGTCATCGCGCTGGCGCCGTTGTTGGTGCCGCTGTCGTCGCGCGAGGCCTCGGCGTGGACGTCGTAGGCCATGGTCTCGTGCCCGGCGATGGTGATGCCGACGTCGCGGCACGCCCCCGGCCGCCGCTGCGCCACGGTGCAGCGCAGCTCGTAGCGCACGTCGACGAGGCAGCCGTGGGTCGAACGTTCCTGACTGTCCGAGAACGACCGCAGCGCGCCGCCGTTGCCCAGCGACGTGCCGGTCTCGTCGAGCCACTGCGCGGACTCGGTATCGCAGCGCGCCTCGACCTCGGGCCACAGCGCGTGACTCGAACCGGCGCAGCGCCCCTGCACCCGCGGCCCGCCGGCGGCGTAGTTGGTCGAGCGCCCGACCTGCGGGGCCCGCCACGCGGTGTAGTACCAGGTCAGGCCGCACTCGAACGCGCAGTCGATCGCGGCAGGCCGTCCCGCGAACACCGCCGCCGCCGTCGCGGCGCCGAAGGCCTCGGGCGCGAGCGTGCCCTCGGCGACGGCGCGATACGACTGCGCGGCCGCGGCCATCATCGGGCTGTCGGGATCGACCAGTCCGTGTTCGATCGCGGTCTCGAAGCGCGCGAGCTCGGCCTCCGCGTCGTCGGACGCCTGCAGCTGCCGCGCGGCGGTGGCCTGCTCGAAGTCCTCGCGCTGCGCCTGCGGGATCATCGTCGCGCCGCCGGGCAGGCGGTACGCGGTGTCGCCGTCGGGAATCGCCGCGAGCGCGCCGTCGTCGAGCCACTGCGCCAGCACGGCGTCGTCGACCCCGCGATCGGGCTCGTCGGCGAGCACGCTCGCCAGCGTCGGGATCGCGGCGGCCGCGAGCGCATCCGCGTCGAAGCGGGTCCACCCGCACGGCCCCCACGCCGCGATCACCTGCAGCAGGTCCGCGCTGTCGACCGCGCCGTTGCCATCGGTGTCCATGCTGCATGCCTCGCACGGGCCCCACTGCGCCAGCAGCTGCAGCAGGTCCGCGCTGTCGACGGTGCCGCTGCCGTCGTCGTCGCCGACGCAGCCCGCCGCGGCCTCGCGGTCGGGCGCCGGCGGCGGGTCGGCGGGCCGGCCGGCGGGCGCATCGCAGGCGGCCGCGCAGGCCAGCGCCAACACGACCGCGCAGGGCAAGGGGCAAGGCGAGAGGCGGGGCGACGACGTCGAGGTCATGCCCCTGCTTCACACCGGCGGGGGCGTTGGTTGCATCGCGCGGTGCGGGCTCGGATCCGCGCTGCGCCGGGCTGCAGGTGGTCGCGGTGCGAACGGATCGCGCCGGGCATCGCCGAGCGCGACAGTTCCGACGCGTCTCAGCCGCCGAAGACGATCCGCTCGCGCCCGAACAACCACGCCGTCGCGCGCACGCACACCAGCCCCAGCACCAGCACGATCACGCTGGGCACCAGCAGCTGCGCCGGGCCGATCGCGTCGCCGCGGATCACGTCCATGAGCACCTGCTGCTGCCCCAGGATCGGCACCACCAGGGTCCAGCGCGCCTGGTCCAGCGGCATCACCGTGAGCATCACGCCCGGCAGCATCGGCGCGAGCGTGAGCACCGAGAGGTAGGTCTGCGCCTCGCGGAAGCTGCGGGCGAAGGTCGCGACCACCAGCTGCAGCCCCGCGGCCAGCAGCGCGACCGGCAGCATCACCAGGCACACGACCGCGGCCTGGTCGAGCCCGAAGCTGGCCTGCACACCGAGCTCCTCGAGCGGCGCGCGCGACAGCGCGACGCCGGCGGTGACCAGCGTGAGCAGCAAGCTCGTGCCCGACAGCGTCGCGGTCGCGAGCCACTTGCCCAGCACCAAGGCGGTGCGCGAGACCGGGTTGGCCAACAGCGGCTCGAGCGAGCCGCGTTCGCGCTCACCCGCGGTCGAGTCGGTCGCGACGTACATGCCGCCGATGAACGCCGCCATCATCACGAACATCGGGATGACGTTGAGCACGTTCGCGGCCAGCTGCTGCGCGGTCGCGAGGTCGACCTCCGCCACCGCCACCGGTGCCGCGATCTGCGGATCGATGCCGCGCAGCAGCAAGCGCTGCGCACCGATGCCGGCGGCGTAGGCCTCGAGCACGCGGCGCGCACGTCGGACCTTGCTGCGGGTCTCGTTGCGCGAGTTGTCGACCATGAGCTCGACCCGCACCGAACGCGAGGCCCGGAAACGGTCGCCGTAGTCGGCAGGGATCACCAGCACCGCCGGCGCCTCGCCGGTGCGTACGGCCTCGCCCGCGTCGGCCGGTGGCTCGCGCACGTCGATGTCGTGCTGGCGCAGGTACTCGACCAGGCCCGGCGCGTGCTCGGCCCCGATCACCGGCAGCGGCACCGGCTCGTCGATGGCCTGCTGCTGCGCGATGAAACGGAACATCACCACCACCAGCACCGGGCCGATGAGCGGGAACACCAGCGCCGAGAACAGCGAGCGGCGGTCGCGGAGACCGTCGCGCAGCTCCTTGCGCAGCACCACCCAGACGTGTCGCCACTTCATCGCGCCAGGCCCTCGTCGGTTCCGATCGCGGCGACGAACGCATCCTCGAGGTTCGCCTTGCCGGTCTGCTCACACAGCGACTCCGGGGTGCCCTGCGCGACCACGCGGCCGCGGGCGATCACCACGATCTCGTCGCACAGCGCTGCGACCTCCTGCATCACGTGGCTGGAGAACACCACGCAGCGGCCTTCGTCGCGCAGGCCACGGATGACGTCGCGCATGGCCCGGGTGCTCATCACATCGAGGCCGTTGGTGGGCTCGTCGAGCATCACGTGGGTCGGCCGGTGCACCAGCGCGCGGGCGATCACGACCTTCATGCGCTCGCCCTGCGAGAAGCCGTGCACGCGCCGGTCGGCGAGCGCGCCCATGTCGAGCAGCGCGAACAAGCGGCCGATCTCGCGATCGATGGCGTCGTCGTCGAGATCGTGCAGCTGACCGAAGTAGCGCACGTTCTCGCGTGCGGTCAGCCGCGGGTACAACCCGCGCGCATCGGGCAACACGCCGAGCCGTCGTCGCACCTGCTCGCGGTGGGTTTGCACGTCGAGACCGTCGACCTGGGCGCTACCGCCGTCGGGCGCGACCATGGTGCTGATCATGCGCAGCGTCGTGGTCTTGCCCGCGCCGTTGGGGCCGAGCAGTCCGGTGATGCGCCCCTGCGGCGCCTCGAACGAGACCGACTCGACCGCGAGCGTCTCGCCGAAGGCCTTGCGCAGCTCGTGCACGCGGATCATGCCGGCGGCCCCGCGAGGTCGAGCACGAACGGCGGCCGCACCGACTGCTCCACGCAGCCGGCGTCGAAGTCGTCGTCGCCGTCGAGGAACGCGTGCACCAGCTGTGCGACGCATGGATCGGCGATGGTGCCGTGCCCGGCCCCGGGCACGACGATGTGGCGCCCGGCGGAGAGGCCCTGCAGCGCGTGCTCGCCCCAGCGCGGCGGCGTGACCGGATCGAGCGCACCCGAGAGCACGAGCGTGGGCTGCTCGAGCACCACCGGATCGCGGTAGCCGGGCTCGAGCGCGGCGCGGGGCCACTGCGCGCACGCGTCGCGCAGCAGCGTCACGAACGCGTCGCCGAGGAAGGTGTCGGGCTCGCTCGGCTTGGCCAGCGCGAACGGCACGTCCTCGGCGCAGACGACCGACAGGAACATGCCCTGGGCCATGCCGTCACCGACGCCGTCGCTGAGCGCGACCGACTCGGCCACCAGCGGGCCGTAGTCGCCGGCCATCGCGCGATCGAGCGTGAGCGGCAGCAACGCCTGCAGCGACGGGGCGTACAACAGGCCGCGGATCGCATGCGCGACGCTGTCGTGGTGCACCGTGACGCGCGCGCGCACGCCGGTGCGCGGGTCGGCCAGCTCGATCGGCGCCGGCGCGCGCGCGAGCCCGTCGAGCCAGGTCCGCAGACGTCGACGCAGGTCGGGAAAGCGCTGGTTGCAGCCGGCATCGGCCGCACACGCCGACAGCACGCCCTCGAGCGCGGCCTGACCGTCGTGGGCGAACGACGATGGCATCGCCATGTCGACCGGCGCGACGCCGTCGATGACGATGCGCCCGACGTGCTGCGGGTGTGCGCGCGCGTAGACCAGCGCCGCGCGCGTACCGTAGGATCCGCCGATGAGATCGATGCGCGCGTGACCGAGCGCCGCACGCACGGCGTCGAGATCCTCCGCGGCGATCGAAGTCGTGAAGTGGCGCGGATCGTGCTCGTAGCCCGCGAGGCACTGCTGCAGCAGCGTCGCATCGAGCGTCGGATCCAAGCGCTCGGCCAGCGATGGATCGCCCTGGGGCTTGCAGCGCAGCGGTGCCGACTCGCCGGTGCCGCGCTGGTCGACGAGCACGAAGTCGCGGTCGCGCCCGAGCTCGTCGTAGACCGCGAGCAGCGGCGCGAAGGCCTCGACCGCGCCCTGGCCGGGACCGCCGGCGAAGAAGTAGAGAGGATTGCGGCGCGCGGCCTTCGACGCGGGCACGACGGCGACGCGCAGCGCGAGGCTCGGACCCTCGGGCCGCTGGGGATCGAGCGGCCGCGCGATCTCGGTGCACTGGGCCGCGCGGCTCGTGCCTCGCAGCGTGCACGGCTGCATCACGGCCGAACGCGCCGGGTCGACTTCGCCGGGGCCGCACGCCGTGAGGCCGCAGACCAAGGATGCAACGGACAGGAGCCGGACCACGGGGAGCCCGGCGAACGTAGCAGCCAGCCCCTGCGATCGGACATGGCCACCGCCGTTGCCTGGCTACCCGACGGGGTCCCCGGACGCGTGCGCAGGCGCGACCCCGCCCGGCTCAAGCCGTCAGGATCCCTGTCCTTTTCGGGCAGGTGAACAGTTGTCCTACATGGCCTACCCCTTGAAGGGCCGGCGCCCATGGGACGGGATCCGAGCAAGCTCCTCTTCGTGGCGTGGTCGCTGATCGCAGGCGCGTGCGCGAGCGCGGCCGACGACGCCGGCGATCCCGAGAACGGCACCTTCGGCAGCGGCAAGGCCGACGGCGGCATCGACCCCGACTCGGCCGAGGCCCGCGCGGTGCTGGCCCTGGTCAACGACCCCGAGATCGACGTCGGCATCCTCGACGACGACGCGGGGCTCAACGCCAAGGCCGCGCGCAACATCATCGCGCACCGTGACGGCGCCGATGCGACCGTCGGCACCGCCGACGACGACCGCTTCGACGACCTCGCCGAGCTCGACGCGGTGCCGTTCGTCGGCCAGAGCGCCTTCAATGCTCTGCTCGCGTACGCGACCGAGCACGGCTACCTCGAGCAGGTCGGCGACGCCAGCGTCGACGTGATCTTCTCGCCCCAGACCGTCGAGCACAGCCACAACGCGCGCGTCGCCGAGCTCATCGGCCAGGCGCAGCACTCGATCGACATCGCGATGTACTCGTTCTCCGACGCCGGCATCAGCAACGCGCTGGCCGCCGCGGCGGCGCGCGGTGTCCACATCCGCTTCGTGTTCGAGACCGCCAGCGAGGACCGCAAGCTCGCGGCTCAGGCCCTGGCCAACAGCAAGTCGGGCCGGCTCGAGGCCGCGGGCGTCGACGTGCGGTGGGTCAACAAGATCATGCACCACAAGTTCATGATCGTGGACGGCCCGCGCGACGCGGAGGCCGCCGCCGACACCGCGATGCTCGTGACCGGCAGCGCCAACTGGTCCGGCGGCGCCGCGACGCGCTACGACGAGAACACGCTGTTCCTCCGCGGCCAGCGCGAGCTGAACCTCCGCATGCAGCGCGAGTTCAACCTGCTGTGGGAGCACTCGCGCGAGCTCGCATCCAACCCGGCCATCACCACCGAGCACGCGACGCTCGAGATCACCGACGCGATGATCGGCGACGACGACAGCGTCGACGCGTTCTTCACCAGCTCGAACTTCCGCGTCCAGGGCGGCGACACCTTCGTGACCGAGGGCCGCGACACCATCGCCGACCAGTGGGTCGCCGCGATCGACGGCGCGACGCAGTCGATCCACATCGCCTCGGGCCACCTGCGCTCGCGGCCGGTGTCGGAGGCGCTCATGCGCAAGGCCGCGGAGCACCCCGAGGTCGAGATCCGCATCTACCTCGACGGCCAGGAGTACATCAGCGCAGCGACCCACGACGCGCAGGTCGAGGACCTCGAGCAGTGCCTCGCGGACGCCGGCACCAGCGCGACCAAGATCCGCGACTGCAACGACAGCGGCTTCCTGTTCGGCTTCATCGTCGGCAACAGCGGCATCGACGTCCGGTACAAGTACTACGCCTACCGCTGGTCGGCGGTGTACGCGACGCAGATGCACCACAAGTACATGGTCGTCGACGGCGACGAGCTCTACACCGGCAGCTACAACCTGTCGGACAACGCCGAGCACAACACCTTCGAGAACATGCTGCACTTCCGCGGCCCGCAGTACGCCGAGCTGGTCGCGCAGTTCGAGGCCAACTTCGCCAGCATGTGGGACACCGGCCGCGCCGACGACGGCCTGGCGAACTTCCGCCAGCAGGTCGCGAGCCTGCCGACGACGCAGATCCCCATCGTGTTCCCGTCGCTGGCGCTGACGTGGCAGGAGGTCACCGACCTCAAGGACCTGCTGCGCACCGAGTGCCCGCTCATCAACAGCAACGACTTCCGCGTCCACCCGGAGTCGCACCTGTTCTGTCACTGAAGCGGCGCGGCACCGCGCCGCGCCTGCGTCACAGCCGGTAGCCGAAGCGCAGCAGCGACTTCGCGCTGGCTGCGTTGCCGGCCGCGTCGGGCAGGCGGAAGTCCATCGCGTCGGCCATGCGCACGATGACGTTGAACGCCGCCGCGACGTAGATCGCGTCGCGCAGCGCCTCGCGCTCGACGCCCGCGGCGAGCGCCGCCTGCAGGTGCGCGCGCTCGAGCGACTGCGGCGCGAGCGTCATCTGCTGCAGCAACCGCAGCGTCGCCAGCAGCGGCTCGGCGATCGGTGCGGTCTCGAGGTCCGCCAGCACCGCCGCGGTGACTTCCTTGCCGAGCTCGAACGACGCGACCGCGCCGTGCACACCGGTTCAGAAGCGGCAGCGGTTGAGGTTCGAGACGAACGCGGCCATCAGCTCGCGCTCGCCCACGGTCCAGCGCGAGGGTCCGCGCAGGGCCGCCTGGAACACCTCGTTGAGCGGGTCGCCGAGGTAGTCGGGGCGGTACGTCAGCGTGCGGACCACGTCGGGCACGCGCCGCCGCATGACCAACGTCATCATCGCGAGCTTGAGCTTGGTGCCCAGCGTGTGACCGTGATCGAGCTTGGCCAGTCTCATGCGTCTTCCACCTCGTCGAGCAGCGCCAGCGCCCGCGCGCAGCGCAGGCTCGCGGCTCCGACCGCGGCGCTGGCGGTGAGCTCGAACAGCGCGTCGTCGTCGAAACCGGCCCGCCGCAACGTCTCGACGTCGTCGTCGGTCACCGCGAACGCGCCGTCGTGGAGCTTGTCGACGTACTCGCGCAGCGGCGCGGGCACGTCCTGCCGCGCGGCGAGTTGCTGTCGCAGCGTCGGCGAGGTCGTCGCGGGCCCCTCGAGCACGCGGCGTCGCAGCTCGGTCCACAGCGCGGCGTAGCGATCATGCATTGCGCGAGTCTAGCCTGGGATCGCCGCCGCCGTCGTCCGGACCGCCCCGGGGATCGGCGCGATGGCGGCGGCGTGCTCCAGCAATCCCGCCTTGGTGCGCAGCCACGCCGCGGTGCGGTGCGCGTCCGCGCGCCAGCACAGCACGATGGTGTCCGCGATCTGCGGCAGCGCGGGGTCGAGCACCGCGAGCGCCCCGGGATGACCGTAGTCGGCCACGCGCCGCGGCAAGATGCCGACGCCGACGCCGGCGAGCACCAGGCTCTTGGTCAGCTCGAGGTCACCGGTCGAGATCAACCGCTGCGGCAGCAGGTCGAGCCCCGACAGCGCATCGACGATCTGCCGGCACTGGTCGACGCGACCGGCGTAGACCAGCGGCCCCTTGCGCAGCAGCGCGTGCGCGGCCGCGGGGTCGCCCGGCCGCAGCAGGTCCGCGCGCGCGACGATCGCGACCGCATCGCTGAACGCGTCGACCAGGACCAGCTCGTCGTGGGGCTGGGGATTGACCACCAGGCCGAAGTGGACCTCGCGACGCAGCACCGCCTCGCGCACGTCCGCCGAGGTGCCGTTCCACACCCGGATCTCGATGCCCGCGGCCTTGGCGAGGAAGTCGGCCATGAACCCCGGCAGGAAGTACGCGCCCAGCGACTCGTGGCAACCCAGCGCGAACTGGCCCACCTCCTCGCGCTCGAGCCCGCGGATCCGCTGCTCGGTCTCGTCGACCAGCGCGAGGATCTGCGCCGCCGCGTTCGCCAGCGCCGCGCCGGTCGGCGTGACCGCGACGCCGCGGGCGTTGCGGAGCAGCAGCGTGGTCTCGAGGCTCTCCTCGAGCTTCTTCACCGCCGAGGTCAGGGTCGGCTGCGCGACACCCAGCTTCCGCGCGGCCGCGGTCATGCTGCCGATCTCCGCGATGGTGCGGAAGTAGTGCAGGTGCGTGAGCTCCATCGCTCACGATGATGCAGCGAAAGCCCCCCGACCGCGAGCACTGCGGTCGGAGGGCCGACATCGACGGGCCGCGACCGCGACGCCGCGCGGCCGCGTCGCACTCACTGCGGCACGTCGTCGGGGCAGAAGTCCTGCTCCGGGTCGATCGCGAACGGCTCGGTCTCGTCGTCGATGCTGCGAACGAACGCGATGAGATCCGCCAGCTCGGTTGCACTCGGGGCGAAGACCTGGTTGCCCGCGCGCAGGTGCGCGGTGAACTCGCCCTCCGGATCGAGCAGCTCCTCGAGCGAGTCGGCTGCGCCGTTGTGCAGGAACGGCGCGCCGCTGCGCACGCCCAGCAGCGACGGGATGTTGAAGCCGTCGACGCCCTGGGCGGCGGTCCCGGTCTGCCGCAGCTCGTCCGCGCCGCGCCCCGCGACGCCATCGGCGTCGAAGGTGTCGACCTTGCGCACCACGCAGGTGTGCCGCGCCGGCGCACCGTTGGCGTCGTTGGCCAGCACCGTGAGCACGTCGGGGTCGAGGCTGGTGACCTGATCCGCACGCACCTGGCCGAGCGAGTCGATGCCGACCGACGACAGCGTCACGGTGCGCTCGTCGATGTCGGAGCCGTCGCCGGGGTTGAACGCCGGTGTGTACGTCCGCCGCGACAGCGTCCACAGCGGACCGGCGTGGCACGCGTCACAGCGCGCGGCCTCGAACAGGTCGCGGCCCGCGCTCGCATCACCGCCGGGTCGCGTCGAGCCCCGCGGCGTGCGCAGCGATGCGATGTACGCCTCGAGGTCGTCCCAGTCGTCGGGCAGCGCGCCGGTCTGCGCCGCACCGCGGGCCGAGCCCAGGTTGAACGCGTTGGTCGGGTTCGCGGTCCCGCCGGGGCCGGTGAAGTCGATGCGCACGGCCGTGTTGGCGGTGCCGTTGTCATTGAGCGCGGTGTCCGTGACGATCGCACCGGTGCCGCCGGCGACGTTGCGGGTGTTGAGCTCGAAGTCGTGGACCTCGTCGAAGATGCCGGTCCAGTTCAAGATGCGCTGCTGCGCGCCGTCGGCAGTGAACGTCGCGGAGGTGTCGACGGTCTGGCGCGGCCCCGCGGGGAACGACCACGTGACGTTGTCGGTGGTGCCGAAGGGGTGGCAACCCGCGCAGCTGACCCAGCCGTTGGTCGACCAGCGGCCCAGGCCGGTGGTGAAGAACCGCTGGCCGCGCTGCAGCGACAGCTCGGCCGCGCCCGCCGGCGGCGTGGCGGACTCGATGTCCGCGTCGACCGTCAGCTGCTGCGCGAGATCGACGTGCGACATCGTCCGCGAGACCTCGTTGGCGACGTACATCTCCGTGCCGGCGATCGCGACGCCGACCGGACCCTGCCCCGCACCGAGGAAGCTCGCGCCCGAGGGTGAGCCCGCCACCGGCGGATCGACCGAGAAGTCGACCCGCAGGACGCTGTCGGAGGTCAGCGACGCGATGTACGCGAAGTCGCTGTTGGGCGCGAACGCGATGTCGATCGGCACCGGCACGAAGCGCTTGGGCGCGGTGAGGTCGTCGACCAGGCCGTTGAGGTCGATGGGCTCGTCGTCGACCGGTTGCAGATCCGCGAGAGCGACGCGGTGCACCAGGCCCTGCAGGTTCTGGTGGAAGTCGGTCGCGCCGTTGAAGGCCGCGGGCGAGGCACCCACCGAGGTGACGTACAGCGTGTCGCCGTTGACGGCGCACGAGTACAGCTGGTTGGGATACGCGCCAGTGGCCTCGAAGCCGTTGGTGCCGGAGGCCGACAGCGGCGCGAGCGTGAGCTCGCCGAGCACGTCGCCCTGCTCGATGGTGAAGACCCGGCCCTGTCGCGCGCCGTCGGTGGCCTCCTTGGTGCTGCCCGCGGGCACGCCGTAGAAGTCGGTCACGAACACGGTCTCGTCGCCGTCGTCGAGGTCGAGGTCGTTGGTGACGCACACCGCGTAGGGCGAGCCGCCGGTCTCGATCTCGAGCGCGATCGACATCGTCTGGGTGTCGAACGCCACGACGAAGCCCTCGTTCCACAGCGGCACCCACAGCGTGTGGCCGGTCGGCGAGAGCGCGGCGCGGCCGGGCTCGGCGCCGACGAACACGGTGTCGGTGACCGCGGGCTTGCCGTCGAGGTCACCCACGCGGACGATCTCGCCGGTCTGCCGCAGCACCACCAGCAGCGCATCGCCGGCCGGCAGGAACGCGATCGACTCCGGCTCACCGCCCAGCTGCAGGCGCGCGCGCTCGGTGAGATCGGGCAGCGCGAACAGCGTCAGCTCGCCGCTGCTGCGGTTGACCACGGCCAGCGTGGTCCCGTCGGGCGACACCTGGATCGGCCCGCCCTTGCTCGGCCCGGGCAGCGCGACGTCCGGGTCGCCGGTGTCGGTCGTCTCGGCGCTGCTCGAGCCGCTGTCGGGGTCCACGGTGTCGGTGCCGCTGCTGGTGGCCTCGGTGGTGGAGACGGTGGTGGTCGCGGTGGTCGAGGCGGTGGCCGAGCTCGAGCCCGAGCTGTCACCCCCCTCGTCGCCGGCGGGCGGATCGTCGCCGCACGCGGTCACGGTGACCAACACGAACAGGGGGAGCTTCCAGGCAATCCAACGAACCATGGGCGCAAGTCCTCGCGCGGCGGGGGCAAGGCAGTCGCCGCGCTCCATCAACTCTTCGGGATGTCGCGCGCGACGCCACTAGCCCACGGACATGGCAGCCATCGCCATCCGCGATGGATCGCGGGGACCGATCGCGACGCGGCTGTCAGCCCCTGGCAGCGGTGTCGCGGTCTACAGCCACTGTGCCAGCCGCTTGCGCATCACCGCGATCGCGTCGGCGCTGGCATCGATCAAGATGGCATCACGGCCACTCTCGGCTGCGGCCTCGCCGAGCGTGCCGCTGCCGGCGAACGGATCCAACAGCAGGTCGCCGACGCGCGAGTGCACCCGCACGATGCGGCGCAGGATCGCCAGCGGCTTCTGCGTGGGATAGCCGGTCTTCTCCTTGCCGGTCGGGCTGACGATGGTCTGCCACCACACGTCGGTCGGGGTCTTGCCGCGCGCGGCCTTCTCCGGCCCGACCAACCCCGGCGCGAGATACGGGATGCGATCGATCGCGTCGTAGTCGTAGCAGTACTGCCGCGGATCCCTGGCGTACCACAGGATGTTGTCGTGCTTCGCGGGCCAGCGCCGGCGGCTGCGCGCGCCGTAGTCGTAGGCCCAGATGATCTCGCCCATGAAGCTGGCGCGACCGAAGATGCGATCGAGCTCGACCTTGACGTAGTGGACCTCGCGCGGGTCGAGGTGCAGCATCAGCGAGCCGTCGGCGCGCAAGACCCGGTGCAGCTGCTCGAGCCGCGGCCGCAGGAACCCGAGATAGTCGTCGAAGCGATCGTCGAACGCGGTCGCGCCCAGGGTCTCGGTGCGGAAGCGTCGCCCGCCGAAGCCGGTGCGGTCGCCCTTGGGATCGGCGCGCGTGCGCAGCTGCGGGCGGCGCTGCACGTGACCGGTGTTGAACGGCGGGTCGGCATAGACCAGCGCGACGACGCCGTCGTCGAGCTGCGGCAGGACCTCGAGGTTGTCGCGGTGGTGCAGCGTGATGCGGCCGCGGCCGCCCGCGCTCACGCGACCGTGTCGGGCTCGACGAACGACCACTTGACCTCGGGGCACCGCTGCTTGAGCCCGGCCTCGAACTGGTTGATCGCGGTGCAGACCGCGTCGACGTCGAGTCCCGCGCGCATCCGCAGCTTGGCCGCGATCAGCACCTCACCCGGCCCCTGCTGCAGCGTGATCAGCCGCAGCACCTCGACGATGTCGGCGTGCGCATCCGCGAGCTGCCGCGCCGCGATCTCGATCTCCGGATCGGCGCGCTCGCCCAGCAGCAGCGACTTGACCTCGACCGCGAGGAACAACGCGACCACCACCAGCACCGCACCGACGGCGATGCTGCCGGCCGCGTCCCAGCGCCCGTCGCCGGTGACCCACGCCGCGGTCAAGGCGGCCATCGCCGCGGTCAGTCCCATCGACGCGGCCGCGTTCTCGCCGAAGATCACGACCAGGTCGGAGTCCTTGGTGTCGCGCACGAACTGGAAGAACGGTCGGCCCTTGGCGCGCTGGCGCAGCTCCTTGATGTTCGACAGCGTCGCGCCGCCCTCGAGCAGCAGCGAGAAGCCCAGGATCGCCAGGCCCAGCCATACCTGCTCGACCGGCTCGGGGTGCCCGAGCTTGTGGATGCCCTCGTAGATCGAGAACACGCCGCCGCCGGTGAACAGCAGCAGCGCGACCATGAACGACCAGAAGTACAGCGTGCGGCCGTAGCCCAGCGGGTGGCTGTCGTCCGCGGGCTTGGCCGCCCGCTTGACCCCCATCAGCAGCAGCAGCTGGTTGCTGCAATCCGCGGTCGAGTGGATGGCCTCGGCCACCATCGCGCCCGAGCCGGTGATGAACGCGGCCACGCCCTTGCCGGCCGCGATCGCGAGGTTGACGAGCAACGACTGGATGATGTGCTTGGTCGAGTGGTCGTCGCTCATGGTCCCGTCGCCTCACCGGCGCAAGAAGATGCGGACATCGTCGATCTCCTCGACCTTGACGAAGCCCTGGTCGAGCGCCCGCTGCACCTCGGGTGACAGCTTGGCGCCCTCGCCCAGCACCACCGCGTGCGCGCGCGAGAAGAACTTGTCGAAGCTCTCGCCCTTGCCGAGCTTCTCGCGCGGCGCGATCGGCCCGCCGCGGCCACCATCGAGCTTGCCGCTGTAGAGCATCAGGTCGTCGACGTGGAACAGCCCTGCGGGGTAGATGCGCTGCAGGCCGGTGATCGCGACCAGCATCGGCGTCGGTGCATCGGCCGGCGGCGGCGGCAGCGGCAGCAGGCGCCACGGCCCGAACGACTCGGGCTTGACCGGCGAGCTCTTGACCAGCGCGGTGAACAAGATCGTCGAGTGCAGCGTGCCGGCGTGGCCGACCCGCGGCTGCCACACCAGGTGCGTGAGGCCCTTGTCGACGTAGTACTGCTGCAGCTCGGCGGTGTTGCGCAGGCCCGCGTAGTAGAAGTACGCCTGGTGCCACTGCACGTCGCGGTGGACCTCGCGATCGAGCCCGAGCACCTCGCGGGTACCGCGGACCAGCAGCTTCGCGTCGGGCGGCGTCGCGGCCGTGATGGCGCGGAAGTCCTTGCGCCACGGGTAGCGCTCCGACGGATCGGTCTCGCCGCGGTAGCCCGAGCGCACGAACTCGATGGTGTCCTTGATCAGCGTGTCTCCCGACCACGTCATCGTGTCGAGGCCCCACGCGACCTGGAACCCGACCAGCGGCACCAGCGCGATGCGGGCCAGCCGACCGAGCTCCCACAGCCGCACGATCATCACCACGGTGGTCGCGATGAAGACCGCGACCACGGCGTTGAGGTAGCGATCCTGCAGGTACGTGTTGGTCCACACCAAGATGGTGATGAAGCAGCAGAAGATGCCGACCCAGATGCGTCGCGCGCCCTTGAGCACCACCACCGCCGGCGTCAGCAGCGTGAACAGGCTGCCGAACAGCGGCCACTTCTGCTTCACCACGACGTAGTGCGGCCGAAAGCTGAAGCTGAAGAAGTTCGCCACCGCGTCGGTCAGGCGCGCGAGGCCCTTGGCCGTGGGGCGGTTGTCGGGATCGCCGAGGTTGGACGAGAACAGCGTCGCGGCCTCGGGGTTGTTCGGGAACGCGCTCGACAGCTTCCCCATCAGGAACGGGTACATGGGATCGCCGTAGAACAGGTAGTTCTTCACGAAGTGCGGCGAGGCCACGCCCAGGCCCACGCACATCACCGTCAGCGGCGCGAGCCACAGCGCGCGCGCGGACACCTCGGGCTGCTTGCGCACGACCTTGGCCATCAGCCACAGCCAGCGGCCGACCACGAGGATGCCGCAGGCGGTGATCATGTAGATGGCCTGGTACTTGGTCAGGATCGACCCACCCGAGACCAGCCCCAGCAACACGCACGAGGGCGTGTCGAAGCGATCGAGCATGCGCATGGTCGCCAGCAGCACCGGCACCGCCCAAAAGCCCAGGAAGTGCTCCGCACCGGCGGTCACGCTGTGGGCGAACGCGAACATCAGCGGGAACAGCATCACGCTGGCCCACAGCCCGCGGACGTTGCGGTCGCCGAGCATCCACTGCGCGCACGCGGCCACCGCGACCGTGCGCCACGCCAGCATCACGAACTCGAGGTGCAGCGCCATCATCCATTCGAACGGGTTGTGCACGCCCGGCAGCAGAAAGCCCCAGGTGTACATCATGCTCGACAGGTGCGGCAGCGTGCGGTTGTACTCGGAGTAAAACGGGATGATGCGGCCGGCGCGGACGTAGTCGTGCGCGATCGGCAGGTGGTACCAGGCCGCGTCGAGCGAGATCGCCTCGGGGCTGAACGCGATGACGTAGACGATCGCGAAGCCGATCACGCACCACACCGCGGCGGCGCGGCGCAGCCACGCCATGCCGGTCGACTGCTCGATCGGCGCGCCGAGCTCGTCACGGCTGCGACGCAGCAGCGCCCGCAGGTCGCGCTGCGAGAACGCGACGAACAGCGCCGGCAGCCCGATCGCGACCGCGGGGTGGAACGCACCCACGGTGCCGGCGGCGTACAGGCACAGCACGAACGCGACCAGCCCCACGGCCATGCTCTGCAGCCAGGTCTCCGCCAGCGGCAGCTCGCGCTCGCGCAACAGCTTGCGCAGCACGAAGCGGCCCATGCCCACGCACGCGGCCAACCACAGCGCGATGTAGATCCACAGCAGCCCGACCCGCCACAGCAACCAGTCGCGCAGCGGATAGTGTCGATTCACCGTGGCGGCGAAGACCGCCAGGCCCACCACGCAGACCAGCGCCGCGACCATGCTGCGCCACGCGTTGCCACCGACCAGGGCGCGCCACCCTCGCTTGCCATCATCCATCGCCAACCCACCACCAAGGACAGGGACGCGACGACGCTAGCACCGGCGCACCAGCGCAGCAAGGCGCGGTCGGCACGGCTGCGGTCGGGGCCTGCGGCACGGCGGGAGGATGGCAGGCCCGGGGCGCCGGTGGCAAGCGCCGCCGCGCGGGCCCGAGCGCCCCGCCGCACGTCGAGGATCGGCGGGATGCGGCCGGGCTGGTTCAGGCCCGCGGCCGCCGCTGCGCGAGGAAGCGGCGCTGCACGATGATCATGTCGATCATCAGCGGATACCACAGCGACTGCATGACCGCGTAGACGGTGCCCGCGACGCCGTCGCGCCAGCCGCCCTGGACCACCAGCGTGCGCGCAAAATGGGCCAGCGGGCGCAGGCCCAGCGGCAGCCGGTTGTAGGCCCAGCGCAGCCCGATCGTGCGCCCGCGTTGCGAGTGCAGCGAGAAGCCCTCGAGCGTGTCGTCGCGGCCGGACAGGTAGGCCTCGGCCTCGCGCTCGGCGTAGCCGATGTGCTTGACGATCCAGTGCGCCAGCGGCCGACGGTCGTCGTGGACGAGCTTGTGATCGGCGTAGGCGATGCGCATGTGTCGATCGTCGACGCGTTCGTTGATCTCGCGGTCGTAGCGCGAGACCTCGGGCCGCATCAACCGCAGCATCGCGTGCCCGGCCATGCCGCCGTGGCGCAGGTCGTGGCCGAGGAAGCGCAGCACGCGACCGAAGTAGATGCCGTCGACGTCGTCGCGCTCGATCCACGCGTCGATCTCGCGCCACACCTGTTCCGTCAGTTCCTCGTCCGCGTCGAGGAACAGCACCCAACGGAAGCGATCGGTCACGTGCGCGATGGCGAAGTTGCGCTGACTGGCGTAGTCGCGGAAGCGGTGCACCACGAACTCGGCCCCGCCGGCCTCGGCGATGCGCCGGGTGCCGTCGGTGGATTCCGAGTCGACCACGACCACGGGCACGCGCCCGGCGATCGAGGCCAGCGCCTTGCCGAGGTTGAGTTCCTCGTCGCGCGTGAGGATGACGATCACGAGCGGCGCGCGCTCGCGTTGCTGCGGCGGAGCCTCGCGCGCCGGTGGTGCGACCACGGACAGCGGCAGGCCATGGCTGGTGTCGAGCTTCATGACGGCCTTTCGATCCCGCGAGTCGGCGGCGGGATGCGCCTCGGATTGCAACGAATGCAGCACGGCGCAGGCGCGCCGGCTTCAGACCCAGGGCCAGTTCGCGTGGCACGAGCCGCAGGTGCCGTGGGCACAGCGACGATCGGCGCGATGTTGCTCGCGCAGCGCGCGATAGCCCTCACCATGGAAGATGTCGCGCAGCGACTGCTGCGTCGCGTCACCGAGCACGAGCTGCCGCTGCGCCGCGTCCTCGCAGCACGGCGAGACCCGGCCGTCGTGGTAGACGAACATCGACGACCACGGCGTGGGACACGGCGTGTGCCACACGCTGTCGTCGACCACGCGCAGGCGGTGCTCGACCGGCTGGCCCGCGTCGGTGCGGCGCAGCTGGCCCATCCAGTCGGTGCGGTTGCCGATCGACACGCGATCGACCCCGCGCTGCGACGACCAGAAGCGCTCGAACGCGTCGAGCTCGTGCAGGTTCTCGCGCATCGCCACGCACGAGATCGTCACGCGCGGGCCGCCACCGGCGGCTTGCTTGCGCGCGAGGAAACGCTGCAGGTTGTCGTAGGTCCGCGCGTGCCGCAGCGGCGGCATCACCCGCTCGTAGACCGCCTGCGACAGCCCGTTCACGCTGAAGTTGACCTCGGACCAGCCGCCCAACGCGAGCATCTGTTGCGCGATCTCGTCGCGCAGCAGGCTGGCGTTGGAGAAGAACGAGTATGACAGTCCCGCCGCGCGGACCCGCTGGACCCGCTCGAGCCAGTGGCGGTCGACCAAGGGCTCGCCGTAGATCGACAGGCACACCTCGCGCACGCCCCAGGCCGCGAGCTCGTCGACCAGCCGCGCGAACAGGTCGCGGTCCATGATGCCGACCAGCTTGCGCTCCGAGTGCACGCACATGACACAGCGGGCATTGCAGGTCAGCGCGGTCTCGATGGCCACGCGCGGGACCACCGTGGGCAGCGCGCGCTCGGCCGCCTCGACCCGGGCGAACACGAAGGCCCGGAACGCACGCGTGCGCGTCAGCGGTGGCCAGCGGTACAGCGAGCGCGCGGCGTGGACCACCCGCGGCGAGCGCAGCAACAAGCGACGGACCCGCGCCAGCGCGGGGTGCCGATCCACCGGTACCGTGACCATCCGACTGCAGCCATGGCGCGGCCGCGGCGGATCCGTGTCCCGCGGCGGAACGCTTTCGCCACCGTCTGCTAGCCGCGACGGCGTAGACGTGCCCACATGCGCCACGGCATCGCGCGCAGCTTCTGGGCGCCGGGGAAGTCGAGCGCCGCGAGCACGGCCGTGAACGCGAGCAGACCCAACGCCGCTGCGAGCACGAGCGACAGCAGATCGATCGCTCGGCCACGCAGGCCCTCGCCACCACCGAGCCACGCGCCGCCGCGCCACGATGCCCACGCGATCGCGGCGAGCACGAGGTTGGCCAGCAGCAGCGCCGCGATCCGCCGCGTGCGGTGCTCGGTCGGCAGCGGCGCGATGGCGCGGCCATACGCGAGCCGCAGCACCGCGACGTTGACCACCGCACCGATCGTGGTGCCCAGCGCGATGCCGGGCGCGCCCAGCTGGCGGTAGGTCGCGGCGTTGAACGCGAGGTTGGCCGCGACCCCGCACAGCGACGCGACCATCGGGATCCGCGGCCGGTCGACGCCATAGAACGCGGGCGCGTGCACCTTCACCAGCGCGTACGGCAGCAGGCCCAGCACGTACGCCTGCAGCACCGCGGCGATGGCCGCGGCGTCGGCGGTGGTGGTCGCGCCCCAGCGAAACACCAGACGCACGATCGGCTCGGCCAGCACGAACAACCCCACCGCGCTGGCCGAGGTCAGCATCGCCGCGGCCCACACCCCGTCGGCGCTGCGCTGGGCCAGCGCCGCGCGGTCGCCCTTGGCCGCCTGCTCCGACACGCTCGTGGTCGTCACGGTCGCGATCGCGACGCCGAACACGCCCAGCGGCAGGAAGAACAGCCGGAACGCATAGCTGAGCTGCGCGACCGGACCGTCGCCCAGCGCCGCGGCGAAGCCGGTGTTGATGAAGACGTTGAGGTTGACCGCGGCGATGCCGATCACCGCAGGCGCGATCAGGGCCGCGATGCGGCGCACGCCCGGGTCCTGCCAAGCGCCGCGCAGCCGCAACCGCGGACGATAGCCGTCGCGCCACAGCGCGCGCAGCTGGACCCCGGCCTGCACCGCCCCCGCGATCGTGGTCGCCGCGCTCCACGCGACGATGGCCGCGCGCGGCGCGAGCCCGGCGGCGAAGATCACCACGCCACCGGTGATGCTCACGAGGTTGAACCACGCCGGCGCGAGTGCGGGCACCACGAAGCGCCGCTGCGCGTTGAGCATGCCGGCCCACACCGCGGCCAGGCTCACCAGCACCAGGATGGGCAGCATCGTGCGCGTGAGCTCGACCGCGAGCGCGAGCTTGGCCGCGTCGCCGGCGAAGCTGCGCGTCATCGCGATCACGATCGGCTCGGCGAACACGAGCGCGGCCAAGGTGATCGCGCCGGTGACGAGCAGCAGCAGTGCGCTCACCAGATCCGCGAGCACGTGGGCGCGCTCACGACCGTCCTGCTGCAGCGCGGCGGTGAAGGTGGGCACGAACGCCGACGACAACGCGCCCTCGGCGAACAGGTCGCGCAGCAGGTTGGGGATCCGGAACGCGACCTGGTACGCGTCCGCGATCGCACCGGCGCCGAACAGCGCGGCGAACACCACCTCGCGCGCGAGCCCGAGCACGCGCGAGCCCAGGATCGCCAGCGACACCGGGACCGAGGAGCGCAGCGCGTCGGGCACGGGCGAAGCATCGCAACGCCGCGGCCGGGGCGAAAACTTCCGGCGCGGGCAGCCCGCGCGCCAAGGGCCCTAGCCAGCGCGGCCACGCTCGTAGCCAGCCCGGCGACGGGGTTTCGGGGCCCGTGCGGGGGCACACGTCGCAACTGTGCGGACCCACGCGATCCGGGCGCGGCCGCGCGTCGGCACGGACCTCGCTAGGGCGGGCGTCGGAGCGCAACTCCCATGAACGTCTTCTTCGTCATCGCCATCGTCGCCGCCATCCTCAACCTCGCCATCGGCGTGCTCTCGTTCGTCGGCGAGCGGGGTTTCGGCTTCGACCTGCGCCGCGGTGCGCGTCGCCGCGACAGCCGTCGTGGCGGCGGTCGCCGCGAGGCCGACCTGCTGGGCGCCTGAGCGGTGCGCGCGGCTACCGGCGCGCAGGCGCGCCGGGCCACAGCACCTCGACCAGCAGCAGCCCCGCGGCCGGCGCGGTGGGCCCGGCGCGGCGCCGATCGCCGTCGCGCAACAGCCCAGCGAGCCACGCGTGGTCCCGCCGGCCCAGCCCGATCTCGACCAGGCTGCCGGCGATGATGCGAACCATGTTGTGCAAAAACGCCGTGCCGTGCACGTGCACGTCGACGAGCGCGTCGGTGCCGACGACGTCGACTGCGAACAGCGTGCGCGTGGTGCTGCGGGCCTGGCACGCGCTCGAGCGGAACGCCGCGAAGTCGTGGCTGCCGACCAGCGCGGCCGCGGCCTCGCGCATGGCCGCGAGGTCGAGCCGCTCGCGCAGCTGCCACTCGTAGCGCGCCTGCATCGGTGCGGCGGCCGCGGCCGTGCGCACGCGATAGCGGTAGTGCTTGCCGCCGTTGCCGAAGCGCGGATCGACCGGCGCGGGCCCCTGCTCCCACGCCGCGGTCACCGCGAGATCGGGCGGCAGCAGGCGATCGAGCGCCCGCACCACGCCCACGACCGGGATCGGCACCGGGCGCTCGAACGCCGCCAGCTGCCCCAGCGCGTGCACGCCGGCGTCGGTGCGCGATGCACCGCGCACCGCGACCGGCGCGCGACACAGCCGCGACAACGCGGCCTCGAGCTCGCCTTGCACGGTGCGCTGCGCGGGCCCGGCGGGGTGCGCCGGCTGGCGCGCCCAACCGTGGAAATCGCTGCCGTCGTAGGCGAGCCGCAGCAGGATGCTCGTCGGTTCCGTGGGCCGAGGATACGTCAGCCCGGCGGCGCTGTCCGGCGTGCTACCTTCGCGCGCGCCGACCGGCCCGCGCCCGCCCGTGGCGCCCACTCCGGTCGCGGGAGCGAGACGGCGATGCACAAGGTCCTCATCATCGGTGCGGGTGGCGTCGGCGGCGTGGTCGCGCACAAGTGCGCGATGCACCCGCAGGCATTCGGCGAGATCGTGCTGGCGAGCCGCACCAAGGCCCGCTGCGACGCGATCGCGGCGCAGATCGAACAGCTGCACGGGCGCACGATCACCACCGCGGCCGTCGACGCCGACGACGTCGCGCAGACCGTCGCGCTCATCCGCAAGCACCAGCCCGAGCTGCTGATCAACGTCGCGCTGCCGTACCAGGACCTGACGTTGATGGAGGCATGTCTGCAGGCCGGCGTCGACTACCTCGACACCGCCAACTACGAGCCGCCCGACGTCGCGAAGTTCGAATACAAGTGGCAGTGGGCCTTCCGCGAGCGCTTCGAGAAGGCCGGGCGGATGGCGCTGCTGGGCTCCGGCTTCGATCCCGGCGTGACCAACGTGTTCTGCGCCTACGCGCGCGACCACCTGTTCGACACCATCGACACCGTCGACATCGTCGACTGCAACGCCGGCAGCCACGGCCATCCGTTCGCGACCAACTTCAACCCCGAGATCAACATCCGCGAGGTCACGGCGCGCGGGCGCTACTGGGAGCGCGGCGAGTGGAAGGAGATCGATCCGATGTCGATCTCCGAGATGATCGACTTCCCCGAGGTCGGGCCCAAGAAGGCCTACCTCATCTACCACGAGGAGCTCGAGTCGCTGGTGCAGCACCTGCCGGGGCTGCAGCGCATCCGCTTCTGGATGACGTTCGGCGACGAGTACCTCACGCACCTGCGCGTGCTGCAGAACGTCGGCATGACCCGCATCGATCCGGTCGAGTTCAACGGCCAGCAGATCGTGCCGATCCAGTTCCTCAAGGCGTTGCTGCCCGACCCCGCCAGCCTGGCGGAGAACTACACCGGCAAGACCTCGATCGGCTGCATCATCGAGGGCAAGAAGGACGGCAAGGCCAAGAAGGTCATCGTCTACAACGTCTGCGATCACCACGCGTGCTGGCAGGAGGTCCGCGCGCAGGCGGTCTCGTACACCACCGGCGTGCCCGCCACCGTCGGCGCGGAGATGATGCTCGCGGGGCACTGGAAGCGCCCGGGCGTGTGGCACATGGAACAGTTCGACGCCGTGCCGTTCCTCGAGCGGCTGGGACCCGCGGGCCTGCCGTGGCACGTGCGGGAGCTGTGACGCGGTGTACATCTCCGACCGCGTCCCCGACGTCGACGTCTCGCAGCTCGAGACGCCGTGCTTCGTGATCGATCGCCGCGCGCTCGCGAGCAACCTCGCCATCCTCGGTGAGGTGCAGCGGCGCGCCGGCTGCAAGATCCTGCTGGCGCTCAAGGGCTTCGCCGCGTGGCCGCTGTTCGACGACATCCGCGCGGTGCTGCCGGGCGTGACCTCGAGCTCGCCGCACGAGGCCCGGCTCGGTCGGCAGCACTTCGGCGGTGAGGTCCACGCCTGCGCGCCGGCGTACTCGGACGCGGACTTCGACGAGCTGCTGGGTCTGTGCGACCACGTGGTGTTCAACTCGTTCTCGCAGTGGCAGCGTCTGCGCCCGCGATACCAGCGGCACCTCGCGCAGGGTGGCCGCGCGGTCGAGTTCGGCCTGCGGATCAACCCCGAGCACCGCGAGGTCGACGTCGAGCTGTACGACCCCTGCGGTGCGTGCTCGCGCCTGGGGGTCACGCGCGCGCAGTTCCGCCCCGAGCTGTTGCCCGGCCTGTCGGGCCTGCACTTCCACAACCTCTGTGAGCTGGGATCCGACGCGCTGGTCCGCACGCTCGCCGCGGTCGAGCGCGGCTTCGGCGAGTTCATCGGGCCCGCGCGCGGCATCCGTTGGGTGAACATGGGCGGCGGCCACCACATCACCCGACCCGACTACGACGTCGAGCTGTTGGTCCGCACGATCACGGCCTTCCGCGAGCGCTGGCAGGTCGACGTGCTGCTCGAGCCCGGCGAGGCCATCGCCCTGGGCACCGGCGTGCTGGTGGCCTCGGTGCTCGATGTCGTGCACAACGGCATGGACATCGCGATCCTCGACACCTCGGCCACGGCGCACATGCCCGACACGCTCGAGATGCCGTACCGGCCCGAGATCGTCGGCGCGGGGCCACCTGGCCACCACCGCCACGACTACCGCCTGGGCGGCCTGACCTGTCTCGCCGGCGACGTGATCGGCGACTACTCGTTCGAACGGCCGCTGCAGCCGGGCGACCGAATCGTGTTCCGCGACATGGCGCACTACACGATGGTGAAGACCACCACGTTCAACGGCGTGCGCCTGCCCTCGATCGCGTCGTGGGACGGCACGAATCTGCGCGTGCACCGTCGTTTCGGCTACACCGACTACGCCAGCCGGCTCGGCTGAGCCGCGGCCGTCCGGGCACCCTCACGTCCGCCTGCCTCACGTGCTCCGCGTCCCACCCGGGCGCGACCGTGCGCCGCACGGCCGCACCCACGCGCGCCCCTTCCCTCGCGGCCCCGCAGCGATCTACGCTGTCCGATGGGCTGTCCGCGCTGCGGGTGCGCCCACTTGGCTTGGGTTCGATGCTTCCACTCGTGACCACGCGTGCGTGCGCACGCGCAAGGAGTCTCCCATGCACGTGGACATCAACACGACCGAACGTCGGCAGCACCCGCGGACGTTGAGCCACACCGAGGCGATCGTCTCGAGCCCGCACGGCGTCCATCGCTACACCGTCAGCAACCTCTCGGTCGCCGGCGCACTCCTGGTCGACGGGCCCGCGCTGCGACGCGGCGAGCACGTCGAGATCACGCTGCTGCTGCCGCTGTACCCCGAGGTCCGCGTGCGCGCCCAGGTCGTGCGCATCGACGACGGTGCGATCGGGCTCGCGTTCCAGCACGTCGACGACCGCACCGAGGATCACATCCAGTCGGCGCTGCTGTCGGAGATCGAGCGCTCGCAGACCGGCGGTCGCATCGCCGACATCGTCTGACCGGGCTCAGCGCCAGCAGTCGACGACCTCGGCCTCGACCACGATGGGCACGCGGCTCACGACCGTGGCCATCTGCGTCTGCATGATCTCGACCACGTGCGCGCGCACGTCCTGGGCGCGGTCGGCTGGCACCTCGGCGAGGTACTCGTCGTGCACGACCAGCACACCGCGCGCGCCCAGCCGCGGCAGCGCGGCGTGCAGACCGATCATCGCGCGCTTGAAGCCCTCCGCGGCGGTGCCCTGCACCGGGATGTTGAGCGCCGCGGGCACGCTCACGGCATCGTCGGGGAAGCGCTTGCGTCGGCCCAACGCCGTGCGCACCACGTGTGGGCCGGGGCCGCGACAGCGCTCGGCCACGCGGCGGTGCCACGCCGCCAGGCCCGGGAAGGTGGTGAAGAAGGCCTCGCGCGCGCGCCGGGCCGCGGCGAGATCGAGCTCGAGGCCGTAGCCGCTGCGGGCGTAGTCGCGGAAGCGCTCGGCACCCATGCCGAAGAGGAAGCCGAAGTTGACGGCCTTGGCCAGCTTGCGCTCGTGCGCGGTGACCTCGGGCTCGGGCTTGCCCGACAGCGTCGCCGCGGTCGCGCGGTGGGGATCGCGGCCCTCGTGGAAGACCGCCGCGAGCGCGTCGCACGGCGCGAGCTGGGCCGCGACGCGCAGCTCGATCTGCGCGTAGTCGGCGACCACCAGCGCCATGCCCGGCGGTGCCCGGAAGCACGCGCGCAAGCCCGGTGCGGTGTGTTCCGAAGGCACCTGCTGCAGGTTCGGATCGGTGCACGAGAAGCGGCCCGAGTCGGCGGCGAGCGGATGCAGCCGCGCGTGGATGCGATCGGCGCGCACGAAGTCCTGCGGCCAGTGGCCGTAGGTCGAGATGAGCTTGTCGAGCCGGGTCACGCGCTCGGCCGCGGTGGCCTGCAGCTTCTCCGCGCGCCAGCCCGCGGCGACGCGCTCGAACGCGGCCGCGTCGCACGGCGTGCCCGCGAGCTCCATCGCCACCACTGCGGGCACGAGCTCGCACTCGAGCTGGTATGCCGCGATCGCGCCGAGGCTGCGCAGCCGCGGCACCATGGTCGCGACCAACGACAGCACCGCGGCGGCCGCGGCCGCACACTGCACGCGACCGTCGTGCTCCTGCTCGGGGATCCAGTGCGGCAGCATCAACGCGCGCTGCAGCTGCGCCGCGACCGCGCCGCGCAGCTCGTGCTCGCGCGGATCGCCGGCGCCTTCGCCCAGCAACACCGCGGCGGTGCGCGTGCAGCCCAGTCGCGCGGGTGCCAGCGGCTCGCCCGCCAGCCGCCACAGCCGCGCGAGCGTGGCCTGGGCCCCGTGCGCGACCACGTACGGCGCCTCGGGCTGCGCGAACCACTGCAGCAGCGTGTCGACCGCCGACAGCGCGCCGTCGGCCAGCGCCAGGGTCTCGCGCTCGTTCACGTCCGGCGCGGCCCGATCCCGCGCGAGCGCGATGGCCCAGGGCTCGCCGTGCCGATGATCGTCGGGGTCGGCCCACGCACCGCTGCCGCGCGCGGCGACGTAGATCGCCACCGCCGCGGGCTTGCTCGCGCGCCACGACGCGATCGCGACCTCGGCCGCGGCCGCGGTCGTCGCGACCTGCGGGCTCGGTGCCGGCCACACCGGCAACGCCGGCGCCGCGTCGGGTCTACGTGCTTGCGCCACGGGCCACCGCGCAGTGTAGCGCCAGGCTCACCACACCGTCACGGTGCCGATCTTCGCGAACGCGCGCTTGGGATCGTCGATGCGCACGCCGAAGTCGCCGGCTTCGCCCTCGGGCACGCTGATCTCGAAGTTCTTCGACTCGCTGCGACGCAGGCCCACGACCACGTCGTACTCGCCGGGGACCTCGGTCCACGGCGCGTCGAAGCTCACGCGATGCACGATGTAGTCGCCTTCGCGCCACAGCGTGCACGGGTACAGATCCTCGGCCAGCGGCAGCGGATCGGGGTTGATGCGCGAGAGCCGACCCCCGACCAGCCGCGTGTACATCTTCGCGCCGCCGGGCAGCGCCCGCAGCACCCGCAGCACCACCTGCACGGTGTGCTTGCGCCCGCGCACCACCGGGCCGTCGACCTCCCAGCCCACGACCTCGACGAACTCCTCGAAGCGCACCAGGGTCTCGTTGGCCAGCGGCGGCGGGCTGGTGAAGAGCACCTCGTGGATGCGGTTGCGATCGGTCTCGCCGGGCGGGAGCACGTTGGCGACCAGGCGCAGATCGTCGTGGCTGTCGTCGAGCACGAACAGCGGCGCGCTGGCCTGGCGATGCTGCTGGTACACCGCCGGCAGATCGATCTTGCGCAGCAGCACCGCGCGCGGTTCGTCGGCGGCGAGGTGGTCGAAGATCTCGCGCCGGTTCGCGAGCGTCTCGATCGCGGTGGGCCCGCCCTGCGCACCAAAGTAGATCGCCAGGCCGCGGTCGCGCACGCGGTGCGAGGCCAGCGACTCCGACAGCGCGCCGGCGCTGGCGAGCGCGCGGTGGTGCGCGAGCACGCGCTTGGGCGACATCGCGTCCGCGCTGCGATCGAGCAGGTCGTGCGCCTGTCGCCACGCACCCCAAACCGCCACCACCCCCAGCAGCAGCGCCGGTGCGTGTCGCCGTGCGCCCGCGGGCACCAGCGCACGCAGCCGCGCGAGCAGCCCCGCGTCGTCGCCCGGGGCCAGCAGCAGCCCGACCATCAGCGCGAGCACGCCGAGCTTGGCGAAGCGACCCAGCAACGCGGCGGTGCCCAGCAGCTCGGCGGGATACTCGTTGACCGCGAACGCGTGCAGCGGCACCGCCACCGCCTCGGGTGCGAGCTCGAGCTCCTTGCCCAGCACCAGCATGCCCAACGCCGCGAGCACGACCGCCGCACGTCGACCGCTGCGCACGCGGCTCGCGTCGGCCAGCGCATCGACGGCCGCCGCCGCCGCGATCGCGAGCGCGACCCGCAGCGGCACGTCGGCGAGACCGTACGTCAGCGACCATGCGCTCGCGACGACCAGGCCACCGAGCACCCACGCCGACAGCCCGCGATCGCGACCGAGCGCCAGGCCCACCACGCCCAGCGGCAGCCACGGGAAGCCCTGGCGGCCCAGCTCGCCGAGCGCGGCCGTGAAGCGGCGCAGCTGCGGCTTGTCGACCAGCTCGAGGTCCTTGGCCGCGCCCAGCAGCGGGATGAAACCGTCGCCCTGGCGCGCGGCCAACACGATCGCGACCAGCCCCAGTGCGGCCCACGTCGCGATCGCGAGCGCGCGCACGCGCGACGAGCTCGGCGGCGCGAGCAGCAGCGCGGCGCCCAGCGGGATCACGCCGCCCAGCACCACGCCTGCGCTCGCGATGGCGCCGCCCAGGCCGGCGAGCGCGAGCACGGCCCCCGCCGCGCGGCGGCCGGTGCGGGGATCCTGCGCGAGCACGGCACCGCCGATCACCAGCAGGCCGAGCAGCTCGCCGAAGGGATTGCCGATCGCGGTGCGGCCCCCGACGACCAGCGCCGGCATCGACAGCGCGAAGACCCCCGCCAGCGCGGCGGCGGGTGCACTGAGCCCCCGCAGGCGCGCGAGCGCGGCGGCGGCCGCGGCGAGCCCGACGACCGCGAGTGCGTGCGGCAACCGCAGCCCGAGCTCGCCGCCGAGGGCCGAGACGCCCGCGGTGCGCAGCGCATCGGGCAACCACGGCGAACGCACGAGGTTGGTGCGGGCCTCGCCCAGCGCCGCCATCGTGCGATCGAGCACCGGCAGCTCCGCGGTGCTCCAAAACCCGGGCTCGCCCAAGCCCGGCAGCAGCATCGCCGCCGCGAGGACGGCGACGGCGGCGGCGATCGCCCGGGGCGAAGCGAATCGCGACGGCATGCGGGCCGCAAGAGTATCAGCGCGCATGCCCCAGGTGGCAGCGGCGGCGGCGCTCGGGTAGCGTGCGCGCGATGAACCCGATCGCGCAGCGAAGCATCGCGATGGCACTCGGCATGGCACTGTCTGGCTGCGGCGGCGGCAGTGACGGCAAGGCCGACGGCAAGGCCAAGGCCGCGGCGAGCTCGAAGACCGAGGCGAAGGCCAAGGCCGAGGGCAAGACCACGGCAGCGGAGCCGTCCGCCGACGACGGCGCAGGTGAGGATCCCGCGCCGGCGGCCGCGTGGAGCTGGCAGCTGCCGGCGGGCATCCACACGCCGCCACGCGTGCCCGAGGACAACCCGATGAGCGCCGAGAAGGTCGAGCTCGGTCATCGCCTGTTCATGGACAAGCGGCTGTCGGTCGATGGTTCGCGCAGCTGCTACAGCTGCCACCAGAACGAGCTCGGCAACGCCGATGGTCGTGCGAAGGCGCTGGGCCCCGGCGGCAAAGAACTGCCGCGCAACGCACCGACGATCTGGAACGTCGGGCTGCTGCCGCTGCTGTACTGGGACGGGCGCTCGGCGGATCTCGAGGCGCAGGCCGTCGGCGCGCTCAAGGGCGGCAACATGGGCCTGGGTGATGGCGTCGAGGCCAAGGCCGGCGAGATCGGTGCGCTGCCCGAGTATCGCGAGGCCTTCGCGAAGGCGTTCGGCCTCGCCGCGGGCGCGCCGATCACCGGCAAGCACGTCGCGATGGCGCTGTCGGCCTACGAGCGCACGCTGCTGTGCGGCGACACGGCGCACGACCGCGACGCGCAGGACGAGGCCGCCAAGCGCGGCTGGGCGCTCTTCTCCGGCGCGGCTGGCTGCATCACCTGCCACGCGCAGGACAACTTCACCGACGGGCTCTTCCATCGCACCGGCATCGGCGCGAGCGAGCCGCCGGCCGAGGGCGCGGATCGAGGTCGTGGGACCATCAGCAAGAAGCCCGAAGAGGACTTCATGTTCCGCACCCCGACGCTGCGCAACGTCGCTCGCACGGCGCCGTACTTCCACGACGGCAGCGTCGCGACGCTGGAGGAGGCCGTCCGCATCATGGCCGGTGGCGGCCTGCGCGATCGCGGTCCGGTCGACACCAACCTGGTCGACCGCAAGCTGACCGAGGAGGAGATCTCGGATCTCGTCGCGTTCTTGCGCTCGCTCGACTGCCCCGGATCGCTGGCGGTGATCGGCGACCAGAGCGTGGCTGGGATCGGCACGGCTGCGGGCGGCAGCGGAGCGCCCGACGACGCCGAGGCGCCCGCGGGCGACGCCAAGGCCGGCGACGCCAAGGCGGACGACGCCAAGGCCGGCGATGCCAAGGCGGACGCAACCACGAAAAAGGGCGCCACGGAAAGCCCGTGACGCCCTCTGGGTTCGCCGCCGCATCCGCGGCGGCGCACCGACTCGCGCGGATCAGCCGCTGACGCAGGTGAAGCCGTCGCCGCACTGCGCGTCGTCGCTGCAACCGCAGATGCCGGTCGCGACGTCACAGGTGAGGTCGCCGCAGTCGGCATCGCTCTCGCACGGGGGCGCCTCGCAGAAGCCGGTGTCGACGTTGCAGGTCGTGCCCGGGATCGCGGCGCAGTCGTCGTCGCTGGCGCAGCCCGGAGGCTCGCAGTACGTGCCGCCGCCACCGGTGCAGGTCCAGCCCATCAGGAACTGGTCCTCGCAGTCCTGGTCCGCCGCGCAGCCGGGCTGGCAGGCGTTGAAGCCGGCGCCGATGTCGACGCAGACCCACGCCGGCAGCGCGCCGCCCATGGTGCACTCGTCGTCGGTGGTGCAGCCACCGGGCACGCAGAGGCCGCCGTCGCAGCTCCAGTTGTACGGGTAGGTCCCGATGCCGTCGGTGCAGGTCGGCTCGCCGGCGCAGCAGTCGACCGCCTCGGTGCACGACAGCTGGCAGAAGCCAGCGCCGCCGCCGGTGTCGGTCTCGCCCGCGGTGGAGTCACCGGTCGCCGAGTCGGTCGCGCTCGCGCTCGCCGAGTCGGTCGCGCTCGCGCTGGCACTCGCGCTGGCGCTGGCGCTGGCACTGGCGCTCGCCGAGTCGGTCGCGCTCGCGCTCGCCGAGTCGGTCGCGCTCGCGCTCGCCGAGTCGGTCGCGCTCGCGCTCGCGCTGCCGGAGGTGTCGCCGCCGTCGTCATCGCTGGTGACGACGCACGCGCCGAAGAGGGGGGCAAGCAGCGCGAACGCTGCAACGAACTTCTTGTGGGTCAGCATCGAGAGTGTCTCCTGGTGGTCAGTTCGAAGGATGGTCGTGGCGACCATCGGGCACTGAGGTGCACGCGAGCTCGCCCGGCCGCCGGCACGGCGCGGGCGCGCCATGGGACGGAAGGAACGATGGCGTATTCAGGCCCGAGGGCTCGACACGGCAGACCCAGCCACACCCCGCCGAACGCTGGCCGGGCGACGTGAACACGCGCGCGACGAACGGTCGGAACTCGACGGGAGCGATCCAAGGCATGGCAGGGCTAAGCGAGAGACCGCGCCGCCGCGTGCTGTGACGCCCGCGGCGAGCGGCGCCTGGGTATTGTTTCCCGGACGCTCGCGCCGCGCCAGACGAAAAGCACCCGCGTACCGGGGCAAATCGTCGTGGTCGACGCGGCTGCGACGCGAAGCGCTCGCGTACGCGCGACGGGTTCAGCAATGTGGGGTTGCCGATCGACACGCGCCGGCCTCCGAAACGCACAAACGCGCGGATGGTTTCCCACCCGCGCGCACCGTGTCGCATTGTCGCCAGTTCTTGCGCCCTGCGGGGAAGCCCCGCAGCGGCTGCAGCTCAGCGCTTGCTGAACTGGAAGCGCGCGCGCGCGCCCTTGCGACCGTACTTCTTGCGCTCCTTCTTGCGGGAGTCGCGGGTCAGGTAGCCCATCTCCTTGAGCGACTCGCGGTACTCGTCCGAGATCCGCAGCAGCGCACGCGCGATGCCCAGGCGCACCGCACCGGACTGCGCCGAGAGTCCGCCGCCCTTGGCGGTGGCCCACACGTCGAACTTGTCGCGGGTGTTGGTCACGATGAGCGGCTGCTCGACGATCTTCATGTTCGTCGGGCGCGTCACGTAGCGCTCGGCCTCGCGGCGGTTGATGGTGATGCGCCCGGCGCCGCCGAACAGCCACACGCGCGCGACCGCAGTCTTGCGGCGGCCGGTCGCGTAGTACGTCATCGAGTCGTTGTGGATGGCCATGGGATGTCGCTCGCGCCTAGGCAACCGGCGTGAAGGTCTTGGGGTTCTGCGCCTTGTGCGGGTGCTCGGCGCCCGCGTAGATCTTGAGCTTGCTGAACGTCGCGCGGCCGTTGGCGTTGCGCGGCAGCATGCGGCGCACCGCCTGCTTGATCAGCTCCTCGGGCTTGTCGGCCAGCATCTTGCGCGCCGGCACGCTCTTCATGTGGCCCATGTAGCCCGTGAAGCTGTGGTAGTACTTCTGATCCAGCTTGCGGCCCGTCAGCTTCACCTTTTCGGCGTTGATGACGACGACGAAGTCGCCGGCATCGCCGTGCGGCGTGAAGGTGGGCTTGTGCTTGCCACGCAGAAGGCTCGCGATCTGGCTCGCGGCACGCCCGAGCGTCTGACCGCTCAAGTCGACGACCCACCAGTCACGGTGGATCTCGTTGGGCTTCGGGTACATCGTCCCCATGGGGGGCGGAGCCTGCCGCGGGCAGGCCGGCACTGTCAAGGCATGCTCGGGCGGGACGGCTCACCCCGGCCGCGCCGGCCGGTCCGGCCGCGCCGGGCCACCGGCTGCGCTCGCTGCGAGCTCCGGGCGCCGCGCCCAGGGCCTCGCAGGGCCGCCCTCGCAGCGCCGCGGCGCCCGTGGCTGCGGGCGGCAGCCACCCGCGGCCCGCTGCCGCAGAACCGTACTACACTGCTCGTCGCCGAGGCGATCGCGTCGCCCGAGCCCTCGAGTCCCGGCGTGTCCACTGCCACCACCCATCGGACCAGCCACGCCCCCGAGGCCGGCGCGGCGCGGATCCTGGTGGCCGACGACACCGACAGCGATCGCCGTGCGGCGCGTGACGCGCTCGAGGCCGCGGGACACGCGGTGATCGAAGCGACCGATGGTCAGCACGCGCTCGAGGTCTTCGCCCGCGAGCGCCCCGATCTCGTGATGCTCGACGTCGTGATGCCGCGGCTGTCGGGGCTCGAGTGCTGCCGCATCCTCAAGGCCAAGACCCAGCAGGGCTACCTGCCGGTGATCATGGTCAGCACGCGCAACTCCGTGAACGCGCGCGTCGAGGGTCTGCGCAGCGGCGCGGACGACTACCTCGGCAAGCCCTACGACGCCGAGGAGCTGCGCGCGCGCGTCGACGCGCTGCTGCGCGCCCGTCGAGTGCTCGGCGACAGCGAGCCGCGCGGCGACACGCCGGGCCAGGGTGATGGCCGCCTCGATGCGACGCACCTGCGCCGGCTCGAGCAGGAGTTCGATCGCGCCGAGCGCTACAGCGATCCGCTCGCGTGTCTGCGCATCGCGCCCGACGCCGAGGAGCCCAGTGCCAGCATGGCCGCGGGCCTGCGCACCGTCATCGACGCGACCGTGCGCAAGATCGATCTGGTGTTCCCCGCGCGCGCTGGCGGCTACCTCGTCGCGCTGCCGAACACGCACTTTCCCGGCGCGCTCGCGGTCGCCGAACGCATCTGGCGCGACGTACGGGCGCGCGGCGACGGCAGCGTGAGCATCGGCGTCGCGTTCTTCCCCAATCGCGACGTGCACGCGCTGCGCGAGCTCATCGAGCTGTGCGACGCGGCGCTCGAGCGCGCCCGCGGCGAGGGCGGCGGTCGCATCTGCCTGTTCCAGCACCAAGGCTATATGTACGCGCCCGAGGAATCGTGAGCGCGCACAGCCGCACGCCGATCGGGCCCGCGCGCACGGTGCTGCTGTACCCCCGCGACGGCGAGGATGCGCGCCGCGCCACGCACGAGGCCGCGGCCGCGCTGCACCGCGCGGGCGCGCAGGTGCTGCTGCCGCACGAGTGGTTGCTGGGCCCGCTGGCGCCACCGACGGTGCCGCACGCGTCGGTCGAGGCCGACGAGCTCGACGGCGCCATCGATCTCGCCATCGCCGTCGGTGGTGACGGCACGTTGCTGCGCGCGGCGCGATGGTTGGGCGAGCGCCCGATCCCGCTGCTGGGCGTCAACCTCGGCAACCTCGGCTTCCTCGCGGCCTACGGCGCCGCCGAGCTGGGCGAGGCCGTGCGCGCCGCGATCGCGGGCGAGCTGGTGTGGCAACCGCGCCTGCGCATGCACGTCGAGGTGTGGCGGCTCGACGAGCGCCGCGCGACCCAGACCGGCTGCAACGACACCTACGTCAAGCACGGCGAGCTGCCGCGCATGCTGCAGCTGCGCACCAGCATCGCGGGCAACTTCGCCGCGGGCGTGCGCGCCGACGGGCTCATCGTCTCGACACCGATGGGCTCGACCGCGTACAACCTCGCGGCCGGCGGCCCCATCGTGGACTCGGACACCGACACCTGGACGCTCACGCCGATCTGCCCGCACACGCTCACGCACCGTCCGGTGGTGACGCGAGCCGATCACGCGATCACGATCGAGTACGTCGGCCCCGACGACGCCGGCGCGGCGACGCTCTCGGTCGACGGTCAGTGGGGCTTCCCGCTGCACGTCGGTGATCGCGTGGAGATCCGTCGCGCCGAGGCGCCGCTGCGGCTGGTGCCGCCGCGCGCGACCGTGTTCGACGTGCTCGCGCACAAGCTCGGTTGGGGCGGCTGACGCCGCCGGAGCGACGGATCATCGATGCTGCTGCACCTGCGCATCCGCGGCCTCGCGCTGCTCGAAGACGTCGCGCTCGATCTCGTCGGTGGGCTCAACGTGCTCACCGGTGAGACCGGCGCGGGCAAGTCCATCATCGTCGGCGCGCTGTCGCTGCTGCGCGGCGCCCGGGGCCGCGCCGAGCTGGTGCGCGAGGGTTCCGAGAGCGCGGAGGTCGACGGTCAGTTCGAGCTCGCCGCCGACAGCCGCGAGCGCATCGCGGCCGTGCTCGCGCGCGCCGGCCTGGCGCCGACGCTCGACGACGACGAGGGCCTGCTGGTGCACCGCGCGGTGACCAAGAGCGGCCGCAGCCGCGCCGCGATCGCCGGCGGCCTGGTCACGCAGGCGGTGCTGGCCGAGGTCGGCGAGGAGCTGGTCGACATCTGCAGCCAGCACGAGCACCACTTTCTCACCCACGCGGCGCGCCACCTCGAGGTGCTCGACGCGTGGGCCAAGCTGGGCCCGGTGTTGGAGGAACACCGCCGTCGCCACGGCGCGTGGCAGGCGTCGCAGCGCGCGCTGCTCGAGCTGCAGCAGCGTGCGGCCGAGCGCGAGCGTCACCTCGACTACCTGCGCTTCGCGGTCGACGAGCTCGAGGCCGTCGAGCTCGACGCCGAGGCCTACGAAGCGCTGCGCCGGCGCGTGGCGCTGCTGCGCAACGCCCAGCGCTGGGCCGAGTTCGCGCGCGAGGCCCACGAGGCGCTGTACGACGCCGACGATGCCATCGCCAGCCGCCTGGCGAACCTGCTCGATCGTGCCAAGGGTGGTCGCGACGACTCGCAGCAGCTGGGCACGATCGAGGAACAGCTCGCGGTCGCGCAGCTGGCGTGCGAGGAGGCCGCGCGCGCGGCGGCACGCTTCGCCGACGAGCTCGAGGTCGAGCCCGGCGAGCTCGAGGCTGCCGACGATCGGCTGCACGCGATCGAACGTCTGCGCCGCAAGCACGGCGTCGAGGTCGCGGAGCTGGCCGACAAGCTGGCACAGATGCGGCTCGAGCTCGAGCAGCTCGAACACGCCGACGAGCACCTGCGCGCGCTGACCGAGCGCACCGGCGAGCTGTATGCGCGCTGCCGCGAGACCGCCGCGCAGCTGCACGATGCCCGCACCCGTGCCGCCGCCGGGCTCGCGACCGCGGTCGAGGCCGAGCTCGGTGCGCTGCACATCCCCAAGGCGCGGCTGCAGGTCCACATCGAGCGCACCGACGAGCCCGGGCCCGACGGCGACGACCGCGTCGAGTTCCTGTTCACCGCCAACCCCGGCGAGCCGCTCGCGCCGCTGCGACGCGTGGCCTCGGGCGGCGAGCTCTCGCGGGTGTTGCTGGCGCTCAAGGGCGCGCTGGCGGCCGAGGACCGCATCGCGACCTACGTCTTCGACGAGGTCGACGCCGGTGTCGGCGGTGCGGTCGCGGAGGCCATCGGCCGCCGGCTGCAGCGCGCCGCAGCGCACCACCAGGTGTTGTGCGTGACCCACCTGCCGCAGATCGCCGCGTTCGCCGACGCGCACTTCCGTGTCGGCAAGCTGCAACGCAAGGGCCGGACCATCACCGAGGTGCAGCGGCTCGAGGATGACGAGCGCCGCGAGGAGATCGCACGCATGCTCGGCGGCGCGCGCGTGACCCAGAGCGCGCGCGACCACGCGGCCGAGCTGCTGGCGTCCGCGCGCCAGGCCCGGCGCGGCGGCGGTCCGCGTCGCGCCCGTCGCTGAGCCGCGCGTTCACGCCGCGACGCGTCGCACCGAGCGCGTGCCGGGCATGCGCTCGAGTCGACCCATGATGCGCACGACCTGCTCGGAGCTGCGGATCTCGAGCTGCAGCGTGATGATCGAGCTCTGCTCGCGCGCCGACTTCACCGCCGAGGTGTTGGCGATGTTGACGCCCTCTTGCGCGACGATCTCGGCGATGTCGCGCAGCAGGCCCGCGCGGTCCTCGGCGACGATCTGCAGGCCCACGGGATAGCTCTGGCCCCGGCGTGCACCCCACGACAGCGGCATCCAGCGCTCGGGCTCCTGCTCGGTGCGCGCGTTGCTGCAGTCGACGCGGTGGATCGCGAGGCCGCGACCGCGGGTGATGTAGCCGACCACGTCGTCGCCGGGCACCGGGTTGCAGCAGCGCGCGGGATGACTCATGACGTCGTCGACGCCGCCGATGCTGACCTGCGCCGCACCCTTGTTGCTGCTGCTCTCGGGCGAGGCCGTGACCGCCAGCGGTTGCTGGGCCGCGCGCTCGAGCTCGAGCCACTCGAGCAGCCGCGTGCTGATGCTCTGCGGCACGATGTCGCCGAAGCCGATCGCGGCCAGCAGATCGCCGAGCTCGGCGTACTTCGGATAAAACGGCACGATCGACTCGACGCCGCGGGCCTCGAGCCCCAGGCGCTTGAGCTCGCGCTCGACGATCTCGCGGCCCTGCGCGATGGCGGAGTCACGCTGCTGCTGGCGGAAGAAGACCTTGATCTTCTGCCGCGCGCTGGCGGTGTGGACGTAGCCCAGCTGCGGGTTGAGCCAGTCGCGGCTGGGCTTGGCCTGCTTGGCGGTGATGATCTCGACGCGGTCGCCGGTCTGCAGCTGGTGATCGAGACCGACGATCTGGCCGTTGACCTTGGCGCCGCGGCAGCGGTGACCGACGTCGGTGTGGATGCGGTAGGCGAAGTCGACCGGGGTCGCGCCCTGTGGCAGGTCGACGACGTCGCCGGTGGGCGTGAACACGTAGACCTGGTCGGCGAAGATCTCGGTGCGCATGGCATGCGCGAGCTCGGGCTCGCCGCCCTCGGCCGCGCCCTCGCCCGGCGCGACCGTGACCTCGCGCTGCCACGCCATCAGCTGCCGCAGCAGGTTGATCTTCGCGTCGAAGCGCTTGTCCGCCCGCGACGCGCCTTCCTTGTAGCGCCAGTGCGCCGCGACGCCGTACTCGTTGTAGTCGTGCATCTGCTGGGTGCGGATCTGCACCTCCAGCGGCTTGCCGTCGGGGCCCACGACCGCGGTGTGCAGCGAGCGGTAGTCGTTGCCCTTGGGCTTGGCGATGTAGTCGTCGAACTCGCCTGCGATCGGCGTCCACTGACCGTGGACCATGCCCAGCACCGCGTAGCAGTCCTCGAGCCGGTCGACGATGACGCGCACGGCGCTGACGTCGTAGATGTGCTCGTAGCCCAGGCGCTTGCGCTGCATCTTCTTGTAGATGCTGTAGATGTGCTTGGGTCGGCCGCTGACGCGTCCGGCGATGCCGGCCTCGCGCAGCTTGCTCTGCAGCAGCGCGATGACCTCGTCGATCGCGGCCGTCCGTGCGGTGCGCTTGTCCGCGAGCAGGCGCTTGATCTCGCGGTAGATGTCCGGCGACAGCGCCCGGAACGCGAGGTCCTCGAGCTCCCACTTCATCTGCCAGATGCCGAGCCGGTTCGCGAGCGGCGCGTAGACCTCCATGGTCTCGCGCGCGAGCCCGCGCCGCTCGGCCTCGGGGCGCGCGTCGAGTCCCCGCAGCACGTGCAGCCGCTCCGCCAGCGCGATGAGCACGACGCGGATGTCCGACGCGATCGCGAGGAACATCTTGCGCAGGTTCTCGCTGGCCTCCTGCTCGAGGTGATCCCAGCGGATGTGCTCGAGCCGCTGCACGCCGCCGACCAGCCGCGCGACCTCGCTGCCGGCGACCTCCTCGACCCGCGCGAGCGGCAGTCCTTCTTCGCAGCCGGGCCGCAGCAGCGAGGCCTGCAGCGCGGCGGCATCGAGGCCGAGCTCCGCCAACGTCGTCGCGATCGCCAACCCGCGCGCGAGCGCGGCGTCGCGACCGGGCGCCTCGCGCTCGACCAGACCGATCGCGCGCTCGACCGCCGCCAGATCGCCCAGGTAGGCGGCGGCGGTGCGGAAGGCGGCCAACGGGGCCTCGAGCGCGGGTGCGTGCACGGGGCCTTGGTATGCCACCCTTGTGCGCGCGGGGCCAGCGGCGCCGCGGCCGTGCGCGTGGGATCCCGCGCCGCGGGCCAGCGCCTTGTCGCCGCGCTCGCGCGGCGCGTGGCGTCAGAAGCCCACGCGCCACACGTAGACCGGCTCGCCCGACAGCGCTCGCGCGGCCAACATCGCCGACTGCGTCGCGGCCTCGACGCAGCCGCAGTTGAGGTCGGTCTTGGTCCAGTCGCCGACCAACAGCAGGAAGCGTGCGCCCGAGCCGGTCGGGGTCGGACGCAGGCGCGTCTGGCCGGGACGACTGAGGATGTACAGATCCGAGGGCTGACACGCGAGGTTGAACGCCTGCAGCCGCAGGCGATCGACACCGACCGCGTCGGCGTGCTGCGGCGGCACCCGGAGCGCCGCGAGGAACGCGTCGAAGTCGTGCGCGACGCCGTCGAACAGCGCATCGTGGTGCTCGCGGAAGAACGCCTCGGCCAGGCCGCGCGCGCGCTCGCGTTCGGACGCCGGGAACTCGCGCGTGGCGAACTCGGGCCGCGGCATGGCCACGCCCGCCTGCAGCGCGCCGGTGTGGTAGGTCAGCAGCTGCGGCCGCGGATCGGGCCAGCGTTCGTGCGCGACCAGGTGCGTGAACTGGCCCAGGCTCGCCTGCGGCTGCGCGAAGCCGGTCAGCAGTCCGCGCACGTGGTCGTGGCCCATGGTGCGGCCGTGCTGCGCGAACATCTCGTCGGGCCCGCGGTCGAACCACAGCTGCACCGACAGCGTCTGCACCAGCGAGGTCTCGTCGACGAAACGCCGCCAGCTGGGATCGAAGTGCGGCGAGTCGTGGGCCAACAGCGGCTCGAGCACCGGCGGCAGCGCGCCCAGCGGGATGCCGAGGATGCACGCGTCGAAGTCGACGCCCTGCTGCAACACCCGCTCGCCGACACCGGGCCACGGATCGTAGACGTCCTCGAGATCGACCCCGGCCTGCCGCAGCGCGTCGCCCTCGCGCAGCTGCGCGTAGTCGGGCCGCAGCGGCCACACCGGCGGGTCGCGCTCGGGGTTCGGCGCCGGCCGCATGGGCTGGTAGTGCGCGGCCGCGGGCGTGGCCTGCACGCGCATGCGCACGCGCGCGAGCGCCTTGTCGTCGCCGCTGCCCTCGAACTCGAGCCGCTCGACGCGGTGGAAGAAGTGCACCGCGACGCCATGCTGCACCAGCGCGTCGTAGTAGGGCCCGATCAGGGTCTCGGAGCAGGCCCACTCGAAGTCGTAGGCCGCGAAGCCGTCGTAGCCGAACGAGACCAGCAGGAACCACCGCAGGCCCACGCCGCACGCGAGGTGCTCGAGCGTGTAGGGCACGCCGTCACCGTGGGCGAACAGCGTCTCGTAGACCATCATGACGGTCGAGATGTTGCGGTGCTCGGGCGCGAGGCCCCAGCCCGCCAGCCAGGTCACGAAGTCGTGGTCGTCGAGATCGTCGAAGTCGAGCGTCGATTCCTCGAGCACGCCGATGGCGATCGTCAGCAGCGTGTCGACGCCGCCCCAGCGGAACCACACCTCGGGATCGTGCTGCGCCGGCCCGCGCCAGCGTGACGCCAGCGCGTCTCGCACCTGGCGCAGCGCCGCGAGCAGCCCGCGCTTGAGCGCCGACGCGGCGGGCGGGGTCTCGACGAAGCGCTCGACCGCGTCGGCGGCCTCGCGCTCGGCCCACTGCAGCACGGTCTGCAGCGCGTCGCGCCACGGCGCGATCAGGGCCTCGCCCAGGCCGGTCGCAGCGGGTTCGCGCTCGGGCTCGCCCAGCGTCGCGATCTCGTCGCCGATGCGCCCGAACATGCGCTTGAGCGCGCGGCCCAGGCCCACCGGGGCATCGCGGCCGACCAGCGGCACACCGCCGGGCTCGCGATCGTTGGGATCGATCGGCGTGGGAAAGTAGCGCCAGCGATCGTCGAAGCGATCGAGCACGCCGACGTGGCGTTGGCCGCGGAAGGCCGCGCCGATCGGGCCCTGCTCGTTGGCGAGCGCGCGACCGAGATCGCCGTAGAGCGCGCGTACGGTGCGGAACGCGTTGCGGTAGAAGCCCGGGAACGCGTGCAGTCCGTGCTCCTCGATGCGATCGCACGCGTCGGGGTTGCGGCTGGCGGCACACTTGCCGCCCAGTCGGTGGCCCATGGTGTACAGCGAGACCTCGAAGCGATCGCGCTGGCGACCGAGCCAGAACGCGGCCGCGAGCGCCGCGGGGCCACCGCCCAGCACCGCGACGCGGAGCTTGCGACCGCCGTGGGGCGCTCGCACCACCGTGGGCGAGCCGGGCAACGACACCACCTGCGGCGCGCGCAGGCGCAACGCGCCCAGCACGTGCGCGGCGACGCTGGGCGATTCCCACCGCTGCTGCGGCAGGCCCAGCGGCAGATCGATGCCGTTGCCGAACTGCACCCGCGCGCGCACCGGCGTGACCTCGGCGTCGACCGGCTTGCCGTCCCAGTCCTCGCCCTCGAACAGGTAGCGCACGGTGCTGCCGAGGAAGCGCTGCTCGGCGTCCTCGGTGTCGCGCGCGTCGCGACGCAGCCGCCGCGCCGCCTGCGACAGCGTCGGTTGCTCGAGCAGCATGCGCGTCCACGCGAAGTTGGGCCACGCGTCGGGTGCACGCGCCTCGCCGTCGGGCGCGTACTCGACGTCGATCAGCAGATCGCCGGCGTCGTCGTGCGCGACGAAGCGGCCCTCGCTGGACTGGATCCGTGCCGACAGCTTCTCGTAGCCGTACACGCGCTCGCCCAACACCTGCGGCACGGTCGCGTCGAGGAACAACCGCGGCATGTACAGAAACGGACCCGGGTGCGGCGCGCGCTCGTCTGCGAGCTCGACCCACGGGATCGCGAACATCAGCTCGTGGTAGTCCATGTCGCCGAACCACGCGCCGAAGCGATCGTGGGCGCACGAGACCAGCACGAGGTGGCGATCGGGCGGCAGCAACGGCTGCGGTGCCAGCTGCAAGCCCGCCGGCAGCATCGCGCGCACGCGCTCGGCCGGCAGCGCGCACACCAGCACGACGGTGTCGATGCTGCCGCGGCCCTCGGTCAACGCGCTGCCGCGCTCGGGCAGGCCGTCGTCGTGGGCGCGCGCGAGCGCGTCGGCGAGGTCGTCCGCAGATTCTTGCTCGTGGTGCATCGGTCGCTCGTGATCCTCAGGCGCGCACGAAACCCGGCGCCATCATGTCGGTGAAGCGGTCGGGCTGCAGCACGCCCATCTGTGCCATGGTGGTGTCGCTGCGGCGCTGCGCATCGCGACCCTCGTCGCCACCGACGAGCACCGCGAAGCGCCGCAACGCCGAGGCCGAGAACGCCTGCATGCGCGCGGCCTCGAAGCCCGAGATCGCGCGCCGCAGCCACACCGCGGCCTCGTCCTTGTCGCCCAGCAGGGCCAGCGCGCTGGCGCGGCTGAGCTGGCCGTAGCAGCGACCGAACAGGCTCGGGTGGTGCAGCAGCGCGTCGATGGTGCGCTCGGCCGGGGCCAGGCGCACGCGCGGATCGGGCGCGACCGTGGCACCCGCGAGCAGGTTCTGCGCGCGCCACAGCAGCACCTCGGCGTTGGCCTGCGGTGCGCGTCGCACCGCCAGCTTCGCGACCACCGGTTGATCGGCCTCGCACAGCTCGAACGCGCGCTGCGGCCGTCCGCGGTAGCGCTCGATCGCCGCGGTCTGGCACACGTAGTTGAGCATGTGCGCCTGGAAGCGGCGCGGCGCATCGTGCTGGTAGATCGACAGCTGCTCGGCGGCCTCGTCGACGCGGTCGGGGGCCAGCAGCGCCATGTTGCCGAGGATGCCGCGCGCGAAGCCCGAGACGTAGGGATTGGGGCGGTCGCGGGTCTCCTCGAGCAGCGCCCACGCGCGCTCGCGCAGCTCGGGCACGCGGCCGAGGAACTGCAGGCACAGCGCCGCGTGGGCGCGGCAGATGCCGACCTCGTGCGACACGCCGGTGCAACGATCGCGGAAGATCTCGATGGCGCGCTCGAGCTCGGTGAACGCGGTCGACCAGTCGCCGATCGCGATCGCGATGTGCCCCGAGCACTCGGCCACGATCGCGCGGGCGTAGTCGCTGTCGCACGCGTCGGCGATGCCCTGCGCGCGCTGGTTGAGCGCCTGGGCCTCGGCGACCTTCGCGTCGGCCCCCAGCGCGGCCATCAGGTTGGCCTCGTAGGCCAGCGCGCGCGCGACCCGGACCGGCTCGCCGCTGCGCAACGCCAGGCGCAGGTGCTGGGCATGGAACGCCGCGCCGACCAGGCCATCGGTGAACATCAAGCCGCGCGCCGCGGCCCAGCACACGTCGAGGCGCACCAGCGCGGTCGCGTCGGCGACGCTGCCGTCCTTGGTCCGCAGCCCGGCCATCGCGATGCGGGCGCGGTCGACCAGCAGCGAGCCGATCGCGCGCGTGTTCGAGGCCGGCAGCGACAACCCGACCGCGCGCAGCGCCTCGTCGAGCGCGACGCGGCCCTCGTCGGTGTAGCCGGCCGCGAGCAGGTGCTCGGCCGCGCGTCGCAGCCACTCGATCGCGCGCGGGCCGGCCGACGCCGCGGCGCGACGGTAGGCCCGTGCGGCCTCGAGCAGCCGGCCGGCGTTGGCCAGGGCCTCGGCCATCTTGGCCTCGACCTCGGCGTACTCGGGCGGCGCGAGCACGTCGAGCGACAGCGCCACGCGGTACAGCTCGGCCGCGCGATCGAACGCGAGCGCGGCCGCGGCCTGATCGGCGGCGGCGAGCGTGTGATCGCGCGCGAGGCGGTACTCGCCCGCCGCGCGGAAGTGGTGCGCGAGCGCGGGCTCGTCGGTGACGTCGGCGGCCGACAGTGCCTGCGCGATCGCGAGGTGGAGCTTGGCCAGCTCGCCGGAATCGATCTCGCCGAGCACGGTCTGGCGGATGCGGTCGTGGTCGACCTCGAGGCTGTCGTCGAGCGCGGGCCCGCCGACCCGCGCCAGCCGCTCGTCGACCAGCCGCTGGATCGCACCGGGATCGGGCTCGGCACCGCACGCGACCGCGAGCGCGAGCCGCTGGGTCGTGCGCCCACCGGCGACCGCGGCGACGTCGAGCACGCGTCGCACCGCCTGCGGCAGGCGCTCGAGTCGACTGCGGATGACGTTGTCGAGACTGACCGCGGCATGATCGCTGGTGCCCAGGCCATCGCCGCTCTCGAGCAGTCGCGCGTAGCGCACCAGCTCGCCGACGAAGAACGGGCTGCCGTCGGCCTCGCGCACGATCTCGCGGGCCAGCGCGCGCGCCCGCCTGGCGCGGCCGCCGAGCAGCTCGAGTGCGAGCTCCTCGGCCTCCGCCGGCGGCAGCGGAGCCAGCGGCAGTCGCTTCACCGGGACCATGCGTTCGCGCTCCGCGACCTCCGCGAGCAGACGCTGCAGCGGCGAGCCCTCGCGCTGGGCCCCGTCGCGCACGGTCAGCAGCAGCAGCATCGCCGGCGGATCGGCCTGCCGCAGCACGCCGCCCAGCAGCACCGCGCTGTCGTGATCGGCCCACTGGAAGTCGTCGATGCGCAGCACCAGGCGGCGACGATCGGCGATGCGCGCGAGCATGTCGCCCAGCGCCGCGATCGCGCGCCGGCGGGCATCGACGGGCTCGACCTCGTCGTCGCGGCGGCCGGCCGCGAGCGCGATGGCCGGGACCCCGCGCAGCACCGGGAACAAGCGCACGATCGAGCGCACGTCGCGGGGCAACAGCGCGTCGACGTAGCGCGGATCGCTGTGCACGCCCAGGCGCATCGCCAGCGCGTCCATCACCGCATCGAGCGCCTTGTACGGGATCGACTCGCGCTCGGAACAACGCCCGACCAACACCAGCGCGTCGTCGCGTGCGGCGACTTCGGCGGCGAAGTGCTGCGCCAGCGCGGTCTTGCCGATGCCCGAGGGCCCCTCGATCAGCACCACCACCGGCTCGCGCGAGGCCTGCAGGTAGCAGTCGCGCAGCGCCGCGAGCTCCTTGCCGCGGCCGAGGAACGCCTCCGCCGCGCGCGGGCCGGCGCTGCGGGCCGGCGCCGAACCCAGCCGCGCGACGATCTCGGGCCCGCTCGGTCGCGCCGCGGCGTCGGGCACCAGCAGCGCGCGGCACAGCGCGTCGAGATCCGCCGGCACGTCGGGCACCACCGCCGACGGCGGTGGCGGCAGGCTGTCGCGCTTGGCCGCGAGCATCGCGAGCATGCCCAGATCGTTGAACGGCGGCGCGCCGGCGAGCGCGTGGTACAGCAGCTCGCCGACCGCGTACCAGTCCGCCGGCGGCCCGACCTGTCCGCCGATGGCCTGCTCGGGCGCCATGTACATCGGCGTGCCCAGCAGCGCGCCGTCGGCGGTCACGCCGAGGTGCTCGTCGACGCCGTGCTCGCGCACCAGGCCGAAGTCGAGCAACACCACGCGCTGCTCGGGCGTGACCAGCACGTTGGAGGGCTTGATGTCGCGGTGCAAGATGCCGGCCTCGTGGATGGCCTGCACGCCCTCGGCCAGCTGCAGCATCGCCGCGCGCAGCCGCGACAGATCGCGGCACGGTGCGTGGCGACGGCCCTGGATCGCGGGACCACACACGTCGGTGATGAAGTCGACGCCGCGCACCAGCTCCATCGTGAAGAACAGTTGCTCGCCGTCGCTGACCAGCTCGTGCAACGCGACCACGTTGGGGTGACGCACGCCCGTCAGCGATCGGAACTCGCGCTTGAAGCGATACACGCGCTCGGGCCCGAGCCGGTGCATCGCCTTGATCGCGACGCGCTGCCCGCGGACGTCGTCGATGGCCTCGTAGACCACGCCCATCGCGCCCTGCCCCAGCCGGCGCACCACGCGGAAGCGGCCGAGTCGCTCGGGATCGGCGATCGGCGGCGGCGCAGCGAACTCGTCCATCGTGGCCGTCGGATCGGACGGCACGTCGTCGGGCCGCCCGTTCGGACCATCGCGATGGTTGGGGTCGGCGGGCATCGGCGAACGCGGGCGGCTGATCCAACGATCGCGGATTTGTGCGTCGGGTTCAATGCCGCGGGCGTGTGCAGGCGCGCGCGGATTTCCGCGCACCGGGCTCGCCGCACGTGGCGGGGCCGTGGCGCCCCGTGGCCGCGCCCGCGCGCGGCAGCGCCATCACTGGTCCGACGGCGGGCCCACGGCCGCGGGCACGTCTTCGGGGGCGTGGTTCTCGTGCTGGTCGGCGAAGCACGTCAGCGTCGCGAGATCGGGCGCGTCGAAGCGCAGGACCCACGTCCACGCGATGGCGGCGAAGCGCTCCTGCCCCGGCAGCAGCGGATCCTTGGTCAGCAGGATGCGCAGCTGCTGGCGCGCGGCCAGCACGTCGCGCAGCGTCTGCAGCTCGGGCTCGCAGTCGTCGTTGCAGCGGTACGACAGCACGATGCCGCCGTGCTCGAGGTTGTGCACCCAATTGCCGCGCGGCACCACCCCGGTGTGCTCGCCCCACGCGGCCCACGTGGGATAGTGCGGGCCCGAGGCCGGGGGATCGTGCTGCCACGGCACCACCGCGTCCTGCGTGACGTGCATCTGTCCCTCGGAGCACAGCGGTGTGCCCACGAGCGCGGCGCAGCCTTCGATCTCGCTCGCCGCCGCGGGCTCGCGGCCGTCGGCGCACGGCGCCGCGCCGGTGCTGTCGTCGCTGCCGCCCGAGCCGTCCTCGCGGCCCGGCCCGTCGCTGCTGCCGCCGGCGCCGGTGCTCGCGGCGGTGCTGCCGTCGGCGATCGCGGCGGTGCTGCCGTCCGCGCCGGCGTCGTCACCGGGCGCGGCGCAGCCCAGCAGGATGCACGGCGACAGCACGGCGAACGCTCGGCGCATGGTGGGCACGAGCATAGCGCCGCTGCGACGCCCAGGGATCCGCCTCAGCGCTGCAGCTGCCGCAGCCGCAGCCAGCGTCCCAGGTAGCGCCACTCCGCGGTGCCCATGTCCTTGGCGCGCGTGGCCAGCACCGCGAAGCCGCCGAGCACGATCACCGCGGTGAGCAGCAGCGCCACCACTGGCCCCGGCGCGATCGCGGCGACGACCAGGTGCGCGAGCACGCCCGGCACCGCGGCCCACAGGCACAGCCTCGCATAGTCGCCCAGCGGGAACGTGCGCCAGCGCGAGGTCCCGGCCGCGCGGGCGATCTGCACGGTGTAGATCGCGACGGTCGGGAAGAACGCGAGCACCGCCCCGAGCGCGGGTCCCACCGGACCCAGCGCGAGCGCCAGCGGCAGCTGCAGCAGCACCGCGAAGCCCAGCGACGCGACCGCGCTGACCAGCACGTCGCGCGGCCGCGCGGCTGCGACCAGCACGATGCCGAACGCCGCGACCCGCATCATCGTCAGCGCGGTGTAGCAGCGGAACACCGGCACCGCGCGCACGTACTCGGCGGTGAACAGCAGCTCGACCACCGCCGGCGCCGCGACCAGGAACACCATCGACACCGGCACCACCACCAGCGACACCTTGCGGATCGACGCCTGCCACAGCGCGATGGCCTCGGCGCCGCGGTCCTGACCGAACAGCTGCCGCATCGGCGCGGCACAGGCGGTGCCGACCGCGTACGGCACGTTCACGATGAGCGGGATCTGCCACGCGCCGACCTGGTACTCGGCGAAGACCTCGGCGCTGAAGAAGAACAGCACCAGGTGGCGGTCGAGCCGCTGCGCGATCGCACCGACGATGTCGGTCAGCCCCAGCGGCAGCGCGTGCCGCAGCACCCCGCCCACGCCCACCGCGGGCGCGCCGCGCTGGGCCGGTGCATCGCGGTACAGCCGCGCGAACGCCAGCGGCACCACCGCCCAGTTGAGCCCGGCGGCCGCGGTCACGCACAGCGCGACCTGCCACACCGGTAGCCCCAACGCCACCGGCACCAGCGTCGCAGCGCTCGTGAGCAGCGACTTGCCGACCGCGAGCTGGGCGCTCACGCGTGCGCGGCCCTCGACCACCAGCAGGTTGGGCAGCGCCCGCGCCGGCAGATCGAACAGCGGATACGGCAGCATCCACAGCAGATCGGCCGACTCGGGATCGTCGATCCAGCCGGCGCGCGCGGCCACGGCATAGCCCGCCAGCGCCACGCCGGCGAGCACGCCCAGCAGGTGCAGCGCGACCAGGTGCTGCCTCGCGAGCGCCCGCCGCACGCCCACGGTCTGGCCCGGCAGCATCATCAGCAGCGACGCCGGCATGCCCGCGGTCGCGACGATCGCCACCGTCTGACACACGACCAGCAGGCCCGCGAGCGCGCCGACCTCGGCCTTGCCCAACAGCCGCACCACGATGATGAGCACCGCCGACTCGGCGATCATCGCCAGCGCGCGACCCAGCAGCAGCGCGCCGGCATCGTCGGCCGCCTGCTGCGCCTGGCTCATGCGGCCTGCGCCTCGGCCCGGACCTGCTCGAACAGCGCTATGAGTTGATCGGCGTGCGCGCGCCAGGTGTGCTCGCGCCGGACCTTCTCCGCGCCGCGGCGCGCGAGCTGGCGCGCCGCGACCGGGTCGTCGCACGCCGTGGCGATCGCCCGCGCGAGCGCGTCGGCGTCGCCGCTGTCGACCAGCGACAGGTGCACGCCGTCCTCGAACAGCGCCATGATGTTGCGCGAGCGCACCGACACGGTCGGGACCTCGGCCGCGAGCGACTCGAACAGCTTGAGCGGGTCGAGCACGAAGCCGCGCCGACGCGACAGCGGGTGGCGCTCGGGCACGAACGGCGCCACGAAGACGTCGCTGGCCGCGAGGTACTGCGCCATCTCGTCGTAGGGCACCGCGCCGGTGAAGACGAAGCGGTGGTGCGCGGGCAGCCGCGCGGCCTGGGCCTGCAGCGCCACGCGCTCGGGGCCATCGCCGACCAACAGCACCGTCGCCGGGCTGCCGTGCCAGCGCGACATCGCGGCGATGAGCACGTCGACGCCGTGCCAGTCGCGGAACGAGCCCGCGTAGGTGACCACGCGACCGTCGCCCAGGCCCCAGCGGCGTCGCACCGCCGACGCATCGACACCGGGATGGAAGCGCTCGACGTTGGCGCCCCAGCTGACCTGCACGGCCTTGGCGCGGAAGCGCGGCGGCACCAAGGTGGTGTCGGTCGCGATGATGCGGCTGGCGTAGCGCAGCGACAGCGGGCTGCGGTGCTCGTCGAGCACCATGCACACCACCGGGATGCCCAGCGCGAGCCCGAGCAGCGAGCCGGTGCCGTACGACGACGCGCGCTCGTAGATCACGTCGGGCGCGAAGCGACGCACCGCCGCCAGCGCGCTCGCGCCGACGACGGTAGCCAGGGTGTGACGCAGGCCGAACGGCGGCGTGCGCGGCCACAGGCCCACGTCGAGCACACCCGGACCGTGCGAGCCGCGACGCGCCAGCAGCATGGTCTGTGCGCGCTCGCCCAGCGCCGCGACCAGCTCGCTGACGTGGGTCGAGCCGCCGTGCGTGCCGGGCACGTCGATGTTGGTCGCGACCACCAGCACGCGCATGGCGTTCACGCTCCCGCCGCGGCGGCGCCGTGCGTCGGCGCGACGCCCAGGTCGATGCGCCAGCCGCTGATGCGCGCGAGGTCTTCGATCGCAGCGGCCCACGCCACGCGTGCGGCCTGCGGCGTCGCATGCTGCAGCATGAAGCCCCGCGGCGAGCGCGGCGGCGTGCCCGGCAGCATCGCCAGCTCGCGGCCCACCGACGCGACCAGGTAGTCGTCGTCCGCGAACGCGCGGGTCGCATCGAGCAGCGCGACGTCGAGCTCGACCAGGCCGAGCTTGGCGTCGCGCGCCAGGCCCACGTCGGTGAAGATGCACGGCAGGTCCATGGCCATGGCCTCGTTGCACACGATGCTGTTGCCCTCGTAGCGCGACAGGTGCACGAACGCGGCGGCCTTGCGCATGCGTGCGGCGACCTCGTCGGGCTTGCACGCCAGCGGCTCGAAGCGCCACTGCGGCAGCGCGCGCTGCAGCAGCTCGACCTGTCGCTGGCCCTTGTGCGGGCTGCGGGCGTCGTGCAGCACCAGCGTCGAGCCCTGGGCGTCGCGGCGGCCGTCGAAGCGCTCGGGCTCGACGTAGTGGAAGACCACGTGCTGCGGCGCACCGGGGTGCAGGCGACCGAACGCGCGCGCGATCCAGTGCGCGCACGCGACCCACACCGTGCGTGGGCGCCGGGCCGCGAGCAGCTGCCGCGCGGCCATGCGCGCGTCGGTGAGCGTGCGCGTCAACCACGCCTTTTGCCACGCGACGCCGTGCTGGAACGCGACCAGCGGGTAGTCGGCGGGCCAATCGAGCGCGGTGTGGTTGTCGCAGATCACGATGGCGCGATCGCGGACCAGCGCATCGATGCTGCCGCTGCCCGGCCACGCGAACTCGACCTGCTCGAACACCTGCGCGAGACGTCGCGCGAAGGCCTCGACACCGCCGGTGCTGCCGCGGGGATCCCGACGACCGTAGTGGACCACGCGCAGCGGCAGGGGCGCGCGGCCGACCTGCCCGTCCCTGCTCACCGCAGCGAGACCTCGGCCTCGCGCATCTGCGCCCGCGCGCGCGCGATCTGCCGCAGGTAGAACGCCCAGGTCTCCTCGCGCGCACGCGCGTAGGTGTGCTCGGTCGCGTAGGCCCGCGCGGCGCGGGACATGGTCGTGAGCCGCTCCGGATCGGCGAGCAGCTCGGCGATCTTCTGCAGCCAGCGATCGGTGTTGCCCGCGGGCAGCACGAAGCCGGTCGCGCCGTCTTGCACGATCTCGCTGGGTCCGCCGATGTCGGAGACCGCGGCCGGCAGGCCCGAGGCCAGGGCCTCGAGCACGACGTTGCCGAAGGTCTCGGTGGTCGACGGGAAGATCATCACCGACGACGACGCGAACGCGGCCGCCAGCTCCTCGCCGTGCAGGTAGCCGGTGAACAGCACCGGCAACCCCGCGAGCTTGGTCTCGAGCGTCTCGCGGTAGTGGCCGTCGCCGACGATCGCGAGGCCGACGTCGAGGTTGCCCTCGGTGCGACCGCGCTCGCGCAGCCCCTTGAAGATCTCGACCACGGCGTCGATGTTCTTCTCCTGCGACAGCCGCCCGACGTACAGCGCGACCTGGCGGTTGGTCAGGCCGCGGCGGGCCCAGAAGTTCTCCTCGCGGCGGCGCGGTGTGAACAGCTTGGTGTCGACGCCGCGGCGGATCACGTGCACGCGGCTGGTGTCGATGCCGTACTCGAGCAGCGCGTCCTTGGTCGCCTGGCTCGGCACCGAGACCTCGCCGAGATTGCCGTAGAACCAGCCGGTGTAGCCGCTGACGATGCGGGCGACCGAGCGATCGCCGATGAGGCGGTACGCGAACTCCGCGACGTGGGTGTGGTACTGGCCCGCGATCGGGATGCCGTGGATCCACGCCGCGAGCATCGCGATCAGGCCCACCGGACCCGGCGTGGTGATCACGACCAGATCGATCTCGCGCTGGTCGAGCCAGCGCAGCATCTCGACCAGGCTGGGCCAGCCCAGGGTGTAGGCCGAGTAGCCCGGGATCGGGAAGGTGCCGATGCTGGGGAAGCGGACGATGTCGTCCTCGCTGGTCTCGTTGCCCTCGTCGAGCCGCACGCCGCACAGATGCGCGGTGCGACCGCCCTCGCGCAGCTCGCCGACCAGGCGCCGCAGGCCGATGCCGACACCGTCGACGTTGTCGAGCGTGTCGCAGAAGATCGCGACCTTCGAGTCGGGCTCGGGCGTGCCCGGCAGGCCCAGGCTCTCGTGCAGCACCCGCGCGCGGCGACGCTCGGCGTGGAAGAAGCGGAAGCCGAAGTAGTACGGGATGTTGAACAGGAACAGGCGCAGCAGCGTGGGCAGCTCGTCGATGATCGGCTCGGGGTCGAACTTCTCCGCGCTCTCGCGCACCGACTTGAAGCTGGCCCGGAACGCGCGCAGCAGCGAGCCCAGGATGACCTGGTAGAGCTCGTCGTGGACCTCGGGCGTGTGGCCCTCGGCCGCGAGCCACTTGCCCGACAGCGGCACGTTGCGCTCCGCGAGGGTCTCGAGCGACGCCGGCAGCAGCCGCTGCAGCACCGGCGGCAGATCCTCGAGCTTGGCCGGCAGCTTGCCGCCGCGCGCGACCTCGAACAGCCGCGAGAACGTCTGCTTGCTGCCGTTGCGGTGGGTGTGCCGCATGTAGTTGAGCGTGCCGGCCGCGGCCGTGTGCGCGTAGCTGGTCGCGTTCTTGTCCCAGCCGCGCACCTGCACGTCACCGTCCCGCACCGCGCGGGCGAGCGTGGCGAAGTCCGCCGGGCCCTCGAACTCGGTGTACGCGCGCGCGGCCGTGATGCCGCTGTGATCGTCCGAGCCCGCGGTGATGCGCCAGCGTCGCGGCGCGGGCGGCTCGAGCCCGGCCTCGTCGGCCCAACGCAGCAGGCGCTCGTCGTCGGTGGTCGACAGCAGGTGCCGCATCAGCCGCTCGTGGCTGGGGTCCTTCTGGCCGTTGATGACCTCGACGGTGTCGAAGAGCACCAGCGACTTCGCCAGCAGCGACGGCGTCAGACGGTGGTTCACCGGCGACAGCGGGTGCGCGAGGCTGTGCAAGATGCCCTGCTGGCGGATGTACGCCACCAGCTCGTAGATGTTGGTGCGCAGCCGCTGCAGCTCGCGGTGCTGGGCCTCGGTGATGCCGTAGGTCAGCACGTGCACGATGCAGCCGTTCTCGGGGAAGCGCGCCGAGACCTCCTCGGACAGGAACACGCCGGGCAGGTGCGCGATCTCGAGGCAGCCGTCGATGGTGTCGTGATCCGTGATGGTCACCATCGTCATGCCGCGCTCGAGCAGGTTGTCGTAGAGCGCCTTGGGCTCCGTGTAGCACTCCTCGACCTCGAGCGAGTTGAGCACGAAGAGCTTGAAGCGGCCGGCATACTTCGAGTGCACGTGGAGGTCGATGCGCTGTCGCATGGTGGGTCGCTTTCGGGGGCGGGACGGACCGGCCCCTGGCTGGGGACCGGCGGGATGGGAGTCGCGCGAGCGGGGCTACGGATGCATGCGCCGGGGTCGATGGCGCGAGAACGGAGCGGCGCGGCCGCCTGCAACGCCGGCGCGCCGCCTTCGGCCTGTTAGCACACCGAAGGCACGCAGGAGGCACAAAAGGCCGAGGCGCGGTCGCTCGCTCCAGCGCCGCGCGCGGCCCCGCGCGCCGACGCGTGCGCAAGATCGCATCGCGTCACGCGGGCCGCGACGGGCGCCGGGGGCCGGGCGGATCGCGATCGGAGAGAAAGCTCCGCTCATGCGCCGGCCGAGCGCGGCCGCAGCAGCGCCTCGCACGCGTCCGCGACCGCCTCCGCGCCCGGCGGCAGCGACCGCGCTGCGGCGGCACCGGGCGGCGGCGCCTGCAGGAACGCGGCGATCGTCGGCGCGTCGAGGGCATCGAGCGGCACGCCGCGACCCAGCCCCGCTGCCTGCAGCATGTGCACGTTGAGGCGCTGCTCGTCGTCGTCGCGGCGGTACAGCGCCAACAGCGGCATGCCGTGGGCGACGCACTCGGCCATCAGCTGACTGCCGGCGCTGGCGATCACCGCCCGCGCGTGCGCGAGCGCCTGCGTGAACGCGGCCTGATCGGGGCGCTCGAGCGTGATGCCCTCGGGCAGCCGTGCCGGGCCGGTGCGCGCGAACACCCGCATGGGCCCGGCCGTGCGCGCGAGCAGCTCGGCGGTGCGCGCGTCGAGCCCATCGCGGAAGTAGCCCACGATCTCGCGGCGCGCGTGGCCCTGCGGCCACGGGCGCACCGGCGGCCGCGCGAGCACGGTGTCGCGGGCGCGCAGCGGCAGCGCGACGAAGTTCACCGCCACGCGCCGGCGCGCGCCCACGCTCGACAGCCGCGCCTTGAGCGACTCGCGGAGCCACGGACCCCGCGGCGCCTCGGCCGGGCGCGCGCACGCAGCGAACACCAGACCGTGCCCGACCGCGACCGTGGGCACGCCGCACAGCCGTGCGCCGAGCAATCCCGGCAGGTCGCCGTCGCTCACGATCACGTCGGCGTGGGCGGCCCGCGTGCGCGCGACCGCATCGAACACGCGCGCGAGCAGCCGCGGCACGCTCGCCGGCCCCAGCGACGGCGGCAGCGAGGCGACCGCGTCGGTCGGCACCACCGGCGCGAGCACCTCGAACGCGTCCTCGCCCGCGATCGCGCGCACGGTGTGCCCGCGCGCGCGCAGGGTCTCGCAGATCGGCACGCAGCGGCTGGCATGGCCGCGGCCGCGGCCGTGCACGTAGACATGGATCAGCGCCATCGCGCGTCGGCCCCCACCCGCTCGCGCGGGCCGGCGTCACACCGCCACGCGCAGGCGCGGCGCCGCGGCGGTGCGGCCCTCGGCACACAGCGCTGCGTAGACCTCGAACAGGTTGGCGAAGTGCTGCTCGAGCGAGGGGATCGTGGTGGCCTTGCCCGCGCACGCGCGGCGCAGCGCCACCGGATCGCGATCGAGCAGGCGCAGCAGCGCCGCCGCGGCCGCGTCGGGATCGCCGGCACGGTAGCGCTCGGCCCACGGCGCGCCGTACAGCGCCGCGGCACCGCCGACGTCGGGCACGACCACCGGCACGCCGGCGCAGATCGACTCCGCCACCGCCATGCCGTAGGTCTCGGCCGCGCCGCCGTGCAGCAGCGCGTCGGCGCTCGCGAGCGCGGTCGCCATGCGCTCGGGCGTGTCGACGAAGCCGGCCATCTGCACGCCGGGCACGCGCTTGGCCATCGCGGTGTAGACCGGCGACAGCGCGCCGCGACCGAAGATCACCATGCCCATCGGCCGACGCTTGCGCGCGCGATCGAAGGCGCGGATGAGCGTGCCGATGCGCTTTTCGGGATCGAGGCGACCGACCACGGCGACCAGCGCGGCGTCGGGACCCAGGCCGCACGACGCGAGCATCTGCGCGCGCATGTCGTCGTCGCGCGAGCTCGCAGCGAAGCGCGCCTTGTCGACGCCGAAGGGCACGACCAACGGGCGGCGGAAGCCTTGCGCGAGCAGTCGCCGCGCCAGCCACAGGCCCGAGACCACCGTGCCGTCGAAGCGCGCGCTCATGCGGCGCAGCGCCTGCCAGGCCGGCATCATCAGGCGATCGACGCTGCCGAAGCCGAGCTTGGGCGACAGCAACGTCTGCGCCCACACGGCCACCGGATCGGTGTGGAACACCATCACGCGCTTGGCCTCGCCGGGGAACGTGCCCGCGATGTGCCCGCCCATCCACGGCGAGCTGCCTTCGACCAGGTCGGGCTGCAGCGCCATCATCGCGGCGTGGACGGGACGGCCGGAGGTGAACAGGCCGTAGCGCGCGTCGAAGGGCGAGCGCATGGACTTGATGCGCAGGATCCGACCGCCGGGCAGATCCTGCTGCTCGTCGGTGGTGCCGGGCGCGACGATCGTGACGTCGTGGCCCAGGGCCGCGGCCGCGCGGAGCTTGGCGTGCACGTACGTGCGGACGCCCCCACCTTGGGGCGAATAGGACTCGGAGACGTCGACGATGCGCATGAAGCCCGGGGGTAGTCGCCGAGGTCGGCGGCAGGATGCATACCAGACGGCGGCCGGCCGCTCGACGTGTCGCAGATGTCACGCAAAGGGCAAAATTCGCCGCAATTCGAGGGGCGACGTGACTTAGCCCGCATCCACTGGGGCCATCGTCGGGCCCCGCGGGGCCGGTCGCGACGACCACGATGCGGGTGGAGCGCGCGGCCCGGGGCCAACCGGGTCGCGCCGGTGGGGCCGGTCGCACCAGGGCTGCAACACCGGCGCGCGGCGGAGCTGTCCCCGTCGATCAACCGCCGTCGCCGAGATCCTCGGCCTCGATCCCCGGCGGCGTCGCGTCGTCGCGATCGTCGAGGAAGCCGTCGGGCAACGCGACGCTCTGCGTGCCCGCGGTCTTGCCCCGCGGCACTCGCATCGCCGAGGGCGGGAAGCGCTCGCTGCCATCGAGCCCGGCCAGGCACGCGAGCACCTCGGCCTTGGTGCCCGAGGTCATCACGCGCTCGCGCAGCGAGGCCGAGCCACGAAAGCCCTTGGTGTACCAGGTCGCGTGCTTGCGAAACATCCGGACACCGGCGTGCTCGCCCATCCACGCGCACAGCCGCTCGAGGTGCTCCTTCATGATCTCGATCACCTCGCCCAGCGTCGGCGGATCGATCGGCGCGCGGCCCGCGAAGACGTCGGCGAGATCGCGGAACAGCCACGGCCGACCCAGGCAGCCGCGGCCCACGACCACGCCGTCGCAGCCGGTCTGCCGCATCATCCGCAGCGCGTCCTCGGCCTCCCAGATGTCGCCGTTGCCCAGCACCGGGATGCTGCGGACCAGCGCCTTGAGCCTCGCGATCGCCTCCCACCGCGCGAGCCCGTCGTACAGCTGCGCGGCCGTGCGGGCGTGCAGCGCGACCGCGGCGCAGCCCTCGGCCTCGCCGATGCGGCCGGCGTCCTCGAAGGTGACGAGCGTGTCGTCCACGCCGATGCGGAACTTGATCGTGACCGGCACGCGGCCGGCACCCGCCACCGCGGCGCGCACGATGTTGGCGAGCAGCCGCGGCTTGAGCGGAATCGCCGCGCCGCCGCCCCGGCGCGTGACCTTGCGGACCGGGCAACCGAAGTTCATGTCGATGTGATCGACGCGGCCCTCGCCCACCAGGCGCCGCACCGCCTCGCCGACGTAGTGCGGGTCGACGCCGTACAGCTGCAAGCTGCGCGGCGTCTCGTCCTCGCCGAAGTCGGCCAGCTTGAGCGTCTTGGCGTTGCCCTCGCACAGCGGCCGTGCGGTGATCATCTCGCTGACGAACAGCGCGGCGCCGAAGCGCCGGCACAGCGCGCGGAACGGGTAGTTGGTCACGCCGGCCATCGGCGCGAGCACGACCGGCGGCCACACCCGCAGCGGCCCGATCGGGATCGGCGAGAACTCGCCGTCGCTGGCCGGCGGCACGTCGCGGTTGAGCGCGCTCCTGTAGATCGGGTCCACGGCGGGGTCGGTCGACTCTGATAGCACCGTTGCGGCCGCCTCGACCACCGGGTCGGCCCCGCGGCCCGCCCGGGCCAGCCGGTTATTTCGGCGGCGCGCGGGGGTTTGATAGCCCATGGGGGGTTGGTCCAGCGTCGCCCAGTGTCGAGCCGCAGCCGCGCCGAGCGCAGCTCCAGCAGCGCGCGCAGCCGAAACCGCAAGGTCGAGGCGGGCGGCCGCCCCGTGGGCGCGGCCAAGCCGCCCAAGGATCCGGCCGAGCGTCGCGCCCGCAACCGCACCCTGCTCGCGCTCGCGATCCTGGCCGGCATCAACGGCTGGGTGTTCCTGGGCAAGGGCGGCACCGGCATCGCGAGCCTCGCGGGCCTGGGCGGCGCGGCGATCGAGGATCGCAGCGGCCCGCTGCCGCCGTTCGCCGATCCCCCGACCGGTGGCTGCGGCGGCGATCCGGTGCGCGTGTTCGAGGGCCTGTCGTTGATAGGCCTGTCGACCTCGCTGTCGGGCGGCTACACCGTGCGGCTCGCGTCGCTGCAGCTGGGCGTCGAGAGCGACGAGATCGATCGCATCGAGGCCGGCGTGCGCAACCACGTCGACCTCTCGTTGCTCGGCGGCAGCGGTGCGCCGCTGCGCGTGATGATGGATCGTCACGGCACCGTGCACGCGCTCGAGATCGAGCTGGCCGAGGGCCACCTGCTGCAGGCCTGTCGCCGCGACACCGAGGACGGCGAGCCCTACGAGGTGCGCAACATCCAGCACCCGCTGCGCACCGACGTCGAGGTGATCGAGCTGGAGATCGGCGACGACGCCGACCTCGCGCACGCGGTCGCCGAGGCCGGTGAGAAGCCCGAGCTCGCCGATCAGGTCGCCAAGCTGCTCGCGTGGGACCTCGACTTCATGACCGAGGCGCGGCCCGGCGATCGCATCGAGGTCATGGTCGAGAAGCGCTGGTTGGGCCGCCGCTTCCATCGCTACGGCCAGATCATGGCCATCCGCTTCCTCGGCAGCGCCGCGCGCGTGGCCTACTACCGCTACAAGCCCGAAGGCGGCGCGCCGGCGTTCTTCGACGGCGAGGGCCAGCCCATGCGCCGCGCGCTGCTGCGCACGCCGATCGCGTTCTTCGCCATCGACCCCGAGGCCCGCGGCCTGCTCGCGCCGTCGATCGAGATCGTGCAGGGCAAGATCGGCGCGGTCTACCGCGTGCCCGAGGGCGTGCCCGTGGTCGCGCTCGGCGACGGCGAGGTCGTCGAGGTCGATCAGGCCGTCGGGGACGGCCACGTGCTCGCGCTGCGCTTCGACGACGGCACCACCGCACGCTACGCCCACCTGCTGCGCACCGTCGGCGAGCTCGCCCCCGGCACGCGCGTCAGCCAGGGCCAGATCGTCGGGCTCGCCGGCCACAGCGGCCGCACGCCCAACGATCGCCTGCGGCTCGAGCTGCAGGGCGAGCGCGACGGCCGCCCGGTCGATCCGCTGGTGATGCTCGGGCGCACGACTCAACGCAGCGCGCGCGTCGGCGCAGCGATCCCCGAGGCGCAGCGTCAGCGCTTCGAGGACGACATCGCGCCGTGGACCCGCGCGCTCAAGCTCGCGCGTTAGTCACGGCAGCACCACGGTCTCGGCCTGCAGCGCCGCGCGGCGCTGCGGCCCCAGCCGCGACCACGCACGCGGCAGCGGCGTGAGGCTCGACCACAGCGTGTGCACGAGCCCGCGCCGCAGATCGACGCACGCGGTGTGCAGGCCCGCGGGCAGAAGCGCCACCGTGCTGGTGCCCATGCGCGCGCGCGCCGATGGTGGCGGCTGCGGCAGCTGCAGCGCCCACGCGCCGCGCGGATGCAGGCCCGTGGTCGCGACCAGCTCGCCGCCGTGCAGCCGCGGCAGCGCGAGCCCGGGCGCAGCACCGCTCCACAGTCGCGGATCGATCGCGCCGCCACCGTCGACGCCGCCGCGCAGCTGCGCGACCGTGCCGGCCTCGGCGCCCGCGGGCACGAGGTTGGCGAACACGCAGCGCGGGAACCACCCCGGATCGACCCAGCCCAACGCGCGCGGCGCGACCGAGCGTGCCCAGCCCCGCGAGGGCGCGCACAGCAGCGTCTCGGGCCGCAGCCGCGATGCGGGATCCTCGAGGTTGGGCAGACGCAGGCCGTCCGCGCGTGCCGGCTCGCAGCCGGTGATCCAGCCGCGACCCAGCGGGTTGCACGGGTGCGCGACGCCGGGCCGACCGTGGCGCCGCAGCAGCGCCAGCGGATCGCCGCGCTCGAGCTCGAGCGGCAGCTCGGAGTCGACGCCACCGTAGGCGCGCTGCCACTGCAGCGGCATGCTGCGAAAGCGCTCGGGCGGCTCGAACGTGATCGCACCGCCACGCACGCGCACGTGCCGATCGCCCAGCACCGTCACGCGCACGCAGCGGTCGTGCTGCGGCACCGCGACCGCGACCTCGAGCTCGTGCACCGCGCTCCCGTCGGGTGCGTGTGCGTCCGCGACCACGACCAGATCGGTGCAGGGCTTGGCCACGCCGAGATCGTCGAGCGGACACCAACCCTCGTGCGCCGCGGGATCGATCGCACCGGGATCGATCGCGACCGGCCGCAGTGCCGCGTCCGGTCCCAGCGCGTGCGAGCACAGCTGCAGCACCGCGAGCGCACAGCCCCCGGCCGCGTCGACGATCTCGCACGACAGCGGCGTGGCCATCACGGCGCCCCCTGCAGCCGCGGGATCGCGTCGAGCATGCCGTCGTCGTAGATCGCCGCCGGATCCACCGCTGGCGGCGCGTCGGCGACGAGCCGACGCCCGATCGCCGACTTGGCTGCCGGCACCAGCTTGCCCACGCCCTTCTTGAGCCACGTGCGCGCCTGCTTGTCGAGCACGCTGGTGACCAGCTGCACGGCGTCCGCGGTCGGCTCGCGGGTCCAGCCCCACCGCGCCCAGCTGGCCACGATGCGGCGACTGATCGCGTCGACCGACGGCTTCGCGACCGCGCGGAATGCCGCGCGCAGGCCCAGCGACAGCGCCTGGTCGATCTCGACGTCGGCCCGGCCCCGCGCCAGGTCTGCCAGCGAGAGCCCGACCCGCACGGTGCGACCGACCAGTGCCGTCGGCACCTCGCCCAGCGGCATGCTCGCCGGATCGGCGCAGGCCAGCAGGTTCGCCACGCCAGGGCTGTACGCTGCAATGGGCAGGCCCTGCACCAGCACCGTCGCGCAACCGTACATCGCCTTGCAGCTCGACGCCGGGATCGTCTTGGCCAGCGCCCAGTTCGTCGGCCACGCCGGGATCGGCACGTGCGGGATGAACAGGCCGACGTCGTGGCCTTGCTGCACGGCGGCCGACGACTCCACCAGCACGCGCCGCGCCAGCTTCGCGAAGCTCGGAAACCACTCCAGCTTGGTGCCCTCGACGTGCGGCAGCATCGGCGGCAACGGCGGCGATGGCAACGCGTCGTGAGCGGTGACCGCGAGGAACATGTCGCTGGCGTGGAGGGCAGCCGCGTTCATCGTCGTCACCGTCCACCTCCGTGCGCGAGCAGCCGCACCCGGCGCTGCTGGTGCGCGACGATCTCGTAGCGGAACGCGGCGCGGTAGGTCAGCAGCACCTTGGCCTCGTCGGCGAGCACGCCGATGGTGTCGAGCACCAGCGGCAGCGCATGCACGGCGCTGCCGAGCGTGACCTGCAACGAAAGCGACGGCGAGGGCAACGCGAACGCGATCGCATCGCGCACGCCCACGCCCTCGAGCACGATCGGCGTGCCGGCCTCGAGCCGTCCGAAGCACAGCCGCGGGTGCGCGCAGCGGTGGTGCTCGCGGGTGATGCGGAAGCCCGTCGGCGCCGCGGGATCGACCCGCACGCTGCGCAGCAGCTGCATCGGCGAGTCGGCCGGCAGCGGCGCGAAGCCGGCGGGGCGCGGCCGATCGCTCCACGCGTGCAGGCGATCGTCGGACCACTCGACGTTGGGCAGCGCCACGCCCTCGACCACGGCGCCCTCGGGCACGAAGCCGCGGCCGCCGGGGTTCTCGGGGTGGCTGCACTCGAGCGTGTCGCGCACGATCGTGCCGCCGTAGGCGTGCGCGTAGGTCAACGGCATGCGCTGCAGCGGCGCCGGCGACTCGATGCTGCCGTCGGCGCGGAATCGACGATCGCCGACGACGATCAGGCTCCGCGTCACCTCGCCCACCCGCAGCGAGACCTCCGTCGCCGGCACCGGTCGGCTGCGCTCGACGTGGCCGTGGACCCACACGTCGACGCCCTCGCGCAGCGGCACGCGGTCGCCCGGCACCACGCCCAGCGGCGTGGGTTGTTGCGACGGCTGCGGCGCGGCGGCGTCGGGGTCGTGGGCCGCGAGGCCTCCGTGGGCGTGCACCGCGTGGGTGGTGCGGGCGACCACGATGGCGAGCATCTCGCCCGCACGCAGCTCGCCGCGCAGCAGCGTCGCGGGCACCGAGGTGGCGTTGTCGAGCTTCATCGCGGCCTCAGTTGAGCAGGATGCGCTCGCCGGTGACGACCACGTCGTCGCCGGCGTCGAGCTCGATGGCGCCGCGCGGCGCCTCGATGCGGGCGCCGCGTTCGGCCTGCAGTGCGAAGCGATCACAGCGCAGCGCCAGCTCACCGACTGCGTCGAGCTCGAGCGTGGCCGCATGCAGGCGCGCGCGCAGGCCCTCGGGCGCGAACTCCAGCGTCAGCTCGACCGCGCCGTCGGGACCACGCAGCTCGAGCGCGGTGACGACCCCGCGTCGCTCCGCCAGCACCAGCGCGCGCTGGCCCGGCACCGCCACGCGGGTGCGAGCCTCGTCGCGCGGCGGCAGCTCGCGCAGCAGCGACTCGAGCACGGACGGACACGGCGGACGGACACGGCGGCGCATCGTGGGCTCCGCGTCGCGGCCGGTGCTGGCCACAGTGCGACGCGAAGCCACCATCGGCCACCGCTGCGAGGCCGTTGCAGCCCCGGCGCCGCTGCGATCACGGCAGCGACTGCGCGACGTAGGTGGCCTCGAACGCGAGCCGGTTCTCGTCGGTCTCGTGCATGAGGTTCCAGCTCCACGCGTAGCTGATGAAGCCCGCGAAGCCCACCGCCTGCGCCGCGGCGGAGCGCGCCTCGATGGCGTTGTGCCAGCCGGCGACCGAGACCCCGGCGCGACCCCAGCTCTTGTCGGCGGTGGTCTGGCCGAAGTGCTCGATGAGGAACAGCCGGTCGAGCCCGACGCCGAGTGCGTCGTAGGCATCGATGGTCTCCTGGTAGCGATCGACGCACCAGCTCACCGAGTTGCCGTTGTTGTTGACCTCGTGGCCCGAGAGGTAGGCTTCGGCGGCGATGAACGCGTGCTCGGCCAGCGCGGCCCAGTCGCCCGCGTGCGCGCCGGGACCATCGAAGGGCGCGGCGATGACGAGCTGCTTGTCGTAGTCGACGTCCATCGCGGTCGCGAAGTCGATCACGAACGCGCGGTAGTCGGCGTCGTCGGGCCACGCGCCGGCGGAGATCTCGTTCACGACGAACCACTGCGGCACACCGCAGTCGAAGTCGGTCTGCGCCTTCATCATGACGTCATCGGCGCGGGCCTGGCCGCCGCTGCGCCAGCCGGTGTTGAGATCGTCGACGTAGACCGCCTGGAAGTTGCCGCCGGCCCACACCTGGGCCTTGTGCGCGTCGGTGCCGGTCGCGAGGTAGTGCGCCGGGCCGACGTCGAGCGCGTCGAAGTGATCGCTGCAGAAGCACTGGTCGTCGTCGGACGGGCAGCCCGCCATCATGCCGCAGCTGAAGGTGACGACGTCGAACTTGCGGATCGCGGGACCGGGCGGACCGTCGCCGGGCGGGCACGTGGGCTCGCCGGTGGTGCCTCCGGCCTCGCTGCCGTTGTCCTCGCCACCGCCGCTGCTGCTGCTGCCGCCCGCGCCACCGCTGCTGGTGCCGTCGCTGCCGCGACCGCTGCTGCCGTCTGCACCGCCGCTGTCGGCACCGCGGCTGCTCGCGGTGCCGCCGTCGCTGCTGCTGTCCGCGGACGCGGTGCTCGCGTCCGCGACGTCCGTGCTCGATGCGCCGCCGCCCTCGCTCGCCCCGGCGCCCCCGCAGGCACACAACCACAGCCCGATCGCCCCCGTCGCGCGCGCGTTCATCGATCCGAAGACGACGCGCGCCGGCCTGCGGCGCACCGCGTGGGGCCACGACGCCGGCGAACCGTGTTCGCGCCGGGGCCCGGGCACGACCCGACCGCGGTGCGAATGCCGCACGCCGCCGCGGTCAGGGCGACTCGATCGCGTCGGCCCGACGCATCACGCGGTCGAACAGCACCCGATCGACCACCACCGGCTTGTTCGCGACCGCCTCGCTGCCGCTGCGCAGCTCCATCACCGTGAGCGGTGCGTCGCCGGTGCGGGTGGCGATCGCATCGAGCTGGTCGCGCTTGCGATCGGCCTCGCGCCGCAGCGCGAGCGCGTGGGCGGTCTTGCTCGCCGCGGTCGGAGCCTGGCGCGGATCGGCCTTCGCTGCCGCCTCCGCGGCCGCGGCGTCGCGCTCGGCCGCAGCGGCCTTCGCGTCGGTGTCGTCGGCGTCGGCGGTCACGGTCTGCTTCTGCTGCGCGAGCTCGTCGAGCTTCTGCTGCACCAACCCGAGCTCGGCCTGCGCCCACGACCCGACGGCGTTGCCGGGATCGATCGCGACGAGGAACCGCAGCACCTGCGCACGCGTGGCCTCGGGCGCGGCCGCGTCGACGGCGAGCTGCAGGTACGCGAGCGTCTGCTGCTGCTCGTGCTCGCGCTTGCTCAGCTCGAACTGGCGCTGGTTCTGGAAGTAGCCCGACACGCCGGTGACGAGCGCCGGCACCAACGCCAAGATGCCGCCGTACGCGACCACCAGCGGCGCCTGCCGCCACCACGGGCTGCGCTCGGGCCGCGCCCGTTCGAGCGATGCGAGGCGCTCGTCGAGCTTGAGCAGCGCTTCGAGCCGGGCGAGTCGTTCGTCGTCGGGCATGACCGCGCCCGCAGTGGATCACGGCGCGTACGCGGTGTCGAGCCCTGCTACACTGGCCGCGCCGCCCGTGCCCGGCAACTCCATCGGTGAACGCTTCCGCGTGACCAGCTTCGGCGAGTCGCACGGCGCCGGCGTGGGCGTGGTGGTCGACGGCTGTCCATCCGGCCACCGCTTCCCGCACGAGCGCATCGCGGCCCAGCTCGCGCGGCGGCGGCCGGGCCAGCCGCTCACGTCGCAGCGCGCCGAGCCCGACGCGATCGAGGTGCTCAGCGGCGTCGAGCCCAGCAGCGGCCTGACGCTGGGCACGCCGATCGCGATGATGGTCCGCAACGTCGCGGCGCGCGGCAGCGACTACGACGAGCTGCAGCGGGTGTACCGCCCCTCGCACGCCGACTTCACCTACGACGCGCGCTTCGGCCTGCGCTTCGTCGAGGGCGGCGGGCGGGCGTCGGCGCGCGAGACCGTCGCGCGCGTGGCCGCCGGCGCGCTCGCCGAGGACCTGCTCGCCGCGCGCGGCATCGACGTGCTCGCGTGGGTCGAACGCATCGGGGATGTGCTCGCGCCTGCGCCCGACGAGCCGCTGCTCACGCGCACCGAGGTCGACGCCAGCGTCGTGCGCTGCCCCGATCCCGACGCGGCCGCGGCCATGACCGCGTGCGTCGAGCAGGCGCGCAAGGCCGGCGACACCGTCGGCGGCGTCATCCGTGCGCTCGTGCGCGGCGTCCCGGCGGGGCTGGGCGAGCCGGTGTTCGACAAGCTGTCGGCGACGCTGGCCCACGCGATGATGAGCTTGCCGGCCAGCCGCGGCTTCGAGCTCGGCGAGGGCTTCGCGGCCGCGACCATGCGCGGCAGCGTGCACAACGATCCGTTCGTGCCCGCGCCGCAGCGCGCCCCCGCGCCGCCGGTGGCCACGCGCACCAACCACAGCGGCGGCATCCAGGGCGGCATCTCCAACGGCGAAACCATCCGCTTCGCGGTGGCGTTCAAGCCCGTCGCCACGATCTTCGTCGAGCAGGACACCGTCACCCGCGAGGGCGAGGCCACGCGCTACCGCGCGCGCGGACGCCACGATCCCTGCGTGGTGCCGCGCGCGGTGCCGATGGTCGAGGCCATGGCCGCGATCGTCGTGCTCGACGCGTTGCTGCGGCGTCAGGGCATCCGCGCGCAGGAGCTCGCGCCATGACGCTCCAGGCCCTGCCCGGTGGCAAGCCCACGCACGAGCCCGGCGCGCGCATCCTCGCCCACGGCGCGCCGCCGTCCCCCGGCGTGGTGCCGCTGGATCTCGCGCGTCACCTCGAGTTCGGCGAGGCGCTGGTGTGGTGGGGCGAGAAGGCCGAGATCGAGCGCGCGCCGATCGTGCTGGGCGGCGGCCTGGTCGTGATCGCGCTGGCGCTGGTGTCGTTGCTCGCGCCGGAGTTCTGGCTGCAGCCGCTGTCCTCGCTGTGGCAGCCGCTGCTGGCGGTGTGCCTGCCGCTGCTGTTCGCGCTGGTGCGCGAGCGGCTGTCGCGGCGCGCGGTGCTGGTGACCGACACCGCCGTGGTCGAGGTCGATCCCGCGGGCCGCAGCCAGCGGCTGGGCTTCGACAACGTCCGCGCGGTGCGACGCGACATGCTGCGCGGCGGCATCGCGCTGCACGGCGCGCGCGCGAGCGTACGGATCCCGAGCATCCTCGTCGACGATGCCCGCGCCGCGATCGCGAGCCAGCGACGCAGCCGCGTCCGCACCGGCGCCGGCGTCGACGATCCCACCGGATGGCTGCCATGACCGCACGCTCCGCCGACGCGTCCTCGTCCGATCGCAGCAGCCTGGGCCACGCGCACCGGCTCGTGGTCAAGTTCGGCACCCGCGTCGTCACCCACGACGGTGTCGAGCTCGCCGCCGGCCGCGTGCACGCCCTGGTCGAGGAGCTCGCACGACTGCGTCGCGGCGGCGCCGAGGTGGTGCTGGTGTCGAGCGGCGCGGTCGGCATGGGCATGCGCGTGCTGGGCCTGCGCGAGCGCCCGCGATCGCTGGGCCTGCGCCAGGCCTGCGCCGCGGTCGGCCAGGGTCACCTCATGGCGCTGTACACCCAGGCCTTCGCGCAGCTGGGAGTCCAGTGCGCGCAGGTGCTGCTGACGCAGGAGGACCTCGGCGATCGCGACCGGGCGCTGTGCGTGCGCACCACGTTGATGCGCCTGCTCGAGCTGGGCACGCTGCCGATCCTCAACGAGAACGACAGCGTCAGCGTGCGCGAGCTGGTCGAGGTCCAGGTCGCCGACGGCGCGAGCGCACCGGAGGTCGCGTTCGGCGACAACGACGGGCTCTCGGCCCTGGTCGCGCGCGCGCTCGATGCCGACCTGCTGCTGCTGCTCACCGACGTCGACGGCCTCTACACCGCCAACCCCGCGATCGATCCCGGCGCGCAGCGCATCCGCGAGCAGGTCGGGGTCGAGCCCGCCGACCTCGCGCGCACCACCGGCACCAGCGCCGGCGGCACCGGTGGCATGACCAGCAAGCTCGCCGCAGCCCGCGTGGTGACCGAGGTCGGCGTGCCGGCGGTCATCGCCTCGGGCGCGACGCCGCAGGTGATCTCGCGGGTGCTCGCGGGCGAGGATCTCGGCACCGTGCTGTGGCCGGCGTCGCCGCGGCCGGCGCGGCGACGCAGCCTCGCGCAGGGCGCCCGCGCCGGCGCGCTGGTGGTCAACGACGGCGCGATCGCGGCGCTGCTGCAGCGCAAGGCCTCGCTGCTGCCGATCGGCGTGCTGCGGGTCGAGGGCGAGTTCGACCGCGGCGAGCTGGTCGAGATCCGCGATCGCTCGGGCCGGGTCTTCGGCCGCGGCCTGGTCAACTACGGCGCGGCCGCCTGCCGTGCGCTCGCGGGCCAGCACAGCGATCGCATCGATGCGATCCTGGGCTACCGCGGCTACGATGCGGTGGTGACCCGCGACAACCTCGTGCTGACCGAGGGCACCCCGAGGGACCCGTGAGTGCCGAACCCGGCGAGGACCGCGAGCGCATCGTCGCGATCGCCCGCGCGGCCCGCCGCGCCGGGCACGTGCTCGGTCGCGTCAGCGGCCCCGAGCGTCGTGCGGTGCTGCTGGCCATGGCCGACGCGCTCGAGCGCCCGGGCGCGCGCGAGGCGATCCTGCGCGCCAACGCGGCCGATCTCGCCGACGCGAAGCTCGCCGTCGACGCGGGCGAGCTGACCGCCGCCGCCGCCGATCGGTTGCCGCTCGACGAGCGCAAGCTCGGCGCGCTGGTCGAAGGCCTGCGCCACCTGGCCGGCCAGCCCGATCCGCTCGGCCGCGTCAGCGTCGACCGCGACCTCGACGACGAGCTCAACCTGCGCCGCGTCGCGTGTCCGCTGGGCGTGATCGCGGTGGTGTTCGAGGCCCGCCCCGACGCGGTGCCGCAGATCGTCGGCCTGGCCATGCGCAGCGGCAACGCGGTCGTGCTCAAGGGCGGCAAGGAGGCCGTGCGCAGCAACCGGGCGCTGTGCGACGTGCTGCGCACCGCGCTGGTCGAGCAGGGCTTCGATCCCGACGCGATCGCGCTGCTCGAGCACCGCACCGACGTCGACACCCTGATCACGCTCGAGCGCGACATCGACCTGGTCGTCGCGCGCGGCTCGGCCGCGTTCGTGCACCACGTGCAGCGACACAGCCGCGTGCCGGTGCTGGCCCACGCCGAGGGCGTGTGCCACCTGGTGATCGACGCCGCCGCCAACCCGGTGATGGCCGCGCGCATCGCCGTCGACGCCAAGTGCAGCTACCCCGCGGCGTGCAACGCCATCGAGACGCTGTTGTGGCTGCGCGGCGCGCAGGACGTGCTCGACGGCGTCGTGACCGAGCTGCGCCGCGCCGGCGTGACGCTGCGGGCGTGCGAGCGCACGCGCGCGCTGCACCCCGAGCTGGTGCCCGCGCGACCGCAGGACTTCGGCCACGAGTTCGGCGCGCTCGAGCTCGCGATCCGCGGCGTCGACGACCTCGCGGGCGCGCTCGAGCACATCGAGCGCCACGGCTCGCGCCACACCGAGTGCATCGTCACCGACGACGAGGACGTCGCCGCCGAGTTCCTCGCCAACGTCGACGCCGCGTGCGTGTTCCACAACGCGAGCACGCGCTTCGCCGACGGCTACCGCTTCGGCCTGGGCGCCGAGCTGGGCATCAGCACCAGCAAGCTCGGCGCGCGCGGTCCCGTGGGCGCCGAGGGGCTGGTCACCTATCGCTGGTTGTTGCGCGGCACCGGTCAGGTCGCTTCGGACTACGCGCCCGGCAAGCGCCGCTTCCGGCACCGCAACCGCACCTGAGCGGCGGACCGGGCCGCCGCGGCGACCCGGACCGCACCGCTCGGTCGGTCAGGAGCCCTCGAGCACCTCGGTGATGCGCATGTTCGAGTGCGAGGTGCTGGGGTTGTGCTTCTCGGCGTAGGCCTGGAGCTGGCGCTGGGCCGCGTTGAACGCGTCGCGCAGCGCAATCGCGAGGTCCTCGTGATCGGCGGACTGCGGATCGCGGGTCACCACGATCTCGTCGCCCGGCACCGTGAGCTCGATCCGGATCTGGTAGGTGTTGCCCTTTTGGTGGTGCTTGTGGGGCGACTCGACCACGACGCGGCACCCGGTGATGCGGTCGAAGAACTTGTCGAGCTTGGCGGCCTTGGCCTTGATGCGTTCTTCGATCCCCTCGGTGCGCGCGACGTTGCGGAACGTGATCTCGAGTGGCAGCTTCATGGGCGCTCCTTTCGCGGCGTGCAGCACGGGCGTCCCCCGGCGGGTGCCGGTTCTGCGCTCGGGCCTCGGGCCGCAGTCGATGGCACGGACGTCCACCTTGAAGCATGGCCCAATTCGCGGCAGCGCGGCAGGGGGCGGCGATGCGCCGCGGCGAGTCGCGTTCGTGCGGACGGGCGCCGGGGTGGCCATTCGAGCAGCGCTGGTCGTGCCCGTCGGGTCGCGACGGTTACGGCCACGGCGTCGGGGCCCGACCAGGTCGGCAGTGGGGCCCGGTCGTGGGCGCGGCGCTCGCCCGCCTGCGGTGATGGCTCGGGCCCGTCGCGGGCCTCGCGGGCGGCCCGCGCGGGGGCTCACGCGCCCGCGATGCCGAGGCCCCGCAGCGCGCTGCGCAGGGCCTGGGCGTCGGTGAACACCAGCGCCTGCATGCCCGACGCGCGCGCGGCCTCGCAGTTGTCCTCGCGATCGTCGACGAACACGCACGAGCGCGGCGCGACACCGAGTCGTGTGTGCGCGTGCGCGTAGGCCTGCGGGTCGGGCTTGCGCACGCCGGTCTCGCACGACACGAAGCTCCACTGCACCCACCGCGACAGCTGCAGCTTGTCCTCGATGAGTCGGTACCAGCGCGGATAGTTCGACAGCACGTGCATCGCCACGCCGGCGGCGGCGAGATCGCCCAGCAACGCTTCGATGCCGGGCAACAGCCGGTAGGCCTCGTGCATGGCCGCCTTGAGCCCGTCGACGTCGAGCACGGTGCCGTCGGCGAAGAACGTGGTCGCGAGCTCGGCCTCGTCGATCTCGCCGCGCTCGAAGCGTTCCCACGCGCTGGGGTGCTTGCGCACCACCAGCTGCCGCAGCGGCGTGCCGAAGAAGCGCGGCACCTCGACGTAGAACGGGTCGTGGACCAACGTCCCCATCACGTCGAGCAGCAGCACCGGCGCGCTCACGGTCCGCCGTCGCCCAGCAGCTCGTTGGGTCCGAGATCGGGCGCGGCCGGCAGGTCGGCGTAGACCAGCAAGCCCAGGCGCTCGTAGTGCCGCTTGACGCGATCGCTGAGCAGATGGATGCGCCGCAGGTTGGGGATCAGCCGGCGGAACATGGTGTCGCGGAAGCGCTGCATGAAGCCCGAGCCCAGCACCAGCGCGTTCCACCGCCGCCGCGGCATCAGGTGGGCGTAGTACTCGTCGTAGAACTCGTGGCCGAGGAAGCGGTTGCGCAGCAGCACCGTGATCTCGTAGGCCCAGTCCTCGCGCTCGCGTCGCTCGCGTTCGGGCAGGCGATCATAGAAGTCGCGCAGCGCGATCACGCCGAAGGTGACGTGGCGGGCCTCGTCGGTGATGACGTACTTGAGCAGCTCGCGCAGCAGTGGCTCGCGCGTGGCCTGGCGCAGCGTCCCGAACGCGCCCAGCGCCAGGCCCTCGATCATGATCTGCATGCCGAGGAACTTGAGGTCCCAGCGGCCGTCGGTCATGAGCGCATCGATGATGGTGTAGAGGTTGTCGTTGATGGGATAGAGCTTGCCGAGCTTGTCGACGAGGTAGCGGTGGAACACCTCGACGTGGCGGCCCTCGTCGACCACCTGGGTCGAGCCGTAGAGCTTGCCGTCGATCCACTCGACCGCCTCGGTGACCTGGCACGCGGCATACAGCGCGCCCTGCTCGCCGTGGAGGAACTGCGACAGGATCCACGCCGTCAGTGCCCAGCGGTGCACCTGCTGCTCGCGTTGCGGCAGCGCGCGGTACTCGGGCACCTCGGCGAGCGGCAACCACGCGTCGGGGATGAGCTCGCGCGCGCTGTCGTGGGGGTCGACCGAGATCGACCAGTCGAGGTCGGTCGCGCCGTTCCACTGCGAGGCCTTGGCGGCCTCGTACAGCTTGGCCAGATCGGCACGGTTGCGCTCGTAGTCCCACACGAACTGCGCGTCGTTGTGCGTGGTGACGGTGGTGCGCGGGCCCTGCTTGCCGCGCTCGAGCACGAAGCCTCGCACCGCCGGTCCCACGAGGTCGAGGAACACCTTGGGGTTGCGCGAGCGCCCGATCGCCGCGAAGGCCGAACGATCCGGTTGCGGTGCGGTGGATGGGGTCCTGGTCGTCATCGTGCCTCCTGCTGCAACAGCAACAGCTCCGCGAGCGTGCGCGCATGGTCGCCCTCACCCCACAGCGGCTTGCGCAGCGGGCCGGCGGCGGCGCGCACCAGACCATCGGTCGCGATCTGCATCACCGCCGCGCGCACCGGCAGCCCCGGCCGCACCGCGCCGCGGCCCTGCGCCCGCACGAAGCGCTCGACCAGATCGACCAGCGGCGCGACCTGGTGCAGCAGGATCTCCGCGCCCGGCCCGGTCCCGGCGACGAGCTCGCGCAGCACGATGCGCGCGACCTCGGGCTCGGACGACAGGAACTCGAGGTAGCTGCGCAGCGTCGCGCGCACGCGATCGACGAAGTCCCCGGGCGCGACGATGCTGCGTTGCAGCGCCACCGCGAGGCGCTCGAAGCAGCGCTGCACCGTCGCGGCGTACAGCGCCTCCTTCGACTCGAAGTGGTACAGCAGCGACGGCCGCGTGATGCCGGCGGCGGCCGCGATGTCGGCGAGCTTGGCCTGCGCGAAGCCGTTGGCGGCGAACTCCGAGCGCGCGGCGTCGAGGATCCGCTCGGGGGTCGCGGTCGCGACGGCGGAGGCCGGCGGACGTCCCATCGGCTCCCAGCGTAATCGACTTGAGGGTAGATTCGCAACCGCCGCGGCGCGAAAGCCCTGCGCGCGGGCCCGGCGAGCCCACCACGCTAGACTGGACGCAACCCGTGATGGCCCGGCTCCGCACCGCGCTGCGTTCGCTGCTCACGCTGGGCGGCTCGCCGCGCGGCATCGCCGGCGGCTTCGTGCTGGGGATGTCGCTGTCGCTGTTGCCGGTGCCGTTCGCGGGCATGTTCGTCGCGCTGGCGATCGCGCCGCTTCTGCGCTGCAACCTGCCGGCGACGTACGTCGGCACCGCGGTGGTCAACCCGCTGACCGGCGCGTTCTTCTATGCCACCGAGCTGTGGCTGGGCCTTTCGCTGCTGGGCCGCTCCGGTCCTGGGCTCGACGAGCTGCAACGGCTCGACGCCGCCGGCTTCTTCGCGCTGCTGGGACAGATGCTCGGCCCGTTCCTGCTCGGCGCCGCGGTGCTGGCCGCGGGCGCGACCGCGGTGGGCTATCCGCTGGTCTACGCCGCGGTCGCGCGCTGGCGCCACGACCCCGCCAACGACGAAGGCGCCGATCCGCAGCGCGGATCGACGCCCTCGTCGACGTCCCGAGCGGGCCGCTGAGGTCGTCTCAGCGACGCGAGCGACGGCGACCCGCCGCGAGCCCGACGAAGCCGAGCAGGAACCACGCCGAACCACCGGCACCGGGGCTGTTGCAGCTGCAACCGCCGCCGCTGTCGTCGGTCTGGCCCGAGTCACCCGGACCCTCGATGTCGCTGCTGGTCGACTCGTCGCCGTTGCTGTCGCTGGCGCTGGCGCTGGCGTTGGTGTCGCTCGCGCTGGCGCTGCCGCCACCGGAGGTGTCCGCGCCGCCGCTCTCCCCACCGCCACCACCCTCGACGGTGATCGTGACGGTCACGGCCTCGATGGTGTTGCCGTAGAGGTCCGAGGCCTCGAAGGTGATGGTGTAGTCGTCACCGGGCACCATCGCGATCTCGGTGGCGTCGTAGTTGTTGCCCTCGATCTGCTGGTACGGCACCTCGCCCATGAAGTCGACCTCGCACACGCCGTTGTGCGACTTGCACACCGAGCCGTTGCCGTCGGCGTCGAACGTCAGGAAGTCGGCGTTGTCGGAGGTCAGCGTCCAGCGCACGAACACCGGGCCGCTGTCGTCGCTGACGGTCGCGGTCAGCGGCAGCGCGCCGCCGTCGGGGATCACGGCTCCGTCCATGTCCATGATGCCCAGCGCCTCGACCGTCGGCGGCGTGGTGTCCTCGACCACCGGACCGGGGCCGTAGTACGCCAGCAGCTCCTGGTGGCTGTTGGCCTGGTTGTCCATGCCGTCGCAGTAGGGCTCGTGGTTGATCGACGCCGCGCACTGCAGCGGGTTGATCATCTCCATGTCGTCGACGGTCTGCACGAGGTTCGAGCAGGTGTCGGCGTAGGTCAGCGCCGGCATCGTGAAGTCGGGCCCGAACGGCGCGTCCGCCTGGTAGAACATCGGGTCCATCGGGTTGTCGTTGTTCTCGAGCCCGGACATGTAGCCGAACGCGATGAGCGCGGCCTGGACCGGATCGGGGTCCATGCAGAACATCGAGCCGCCGCTGGTGAACGCGATGTCGTTGCGCTGCACGCCGTCGCAGTCGATCGCCGCGCCGGCGCAGGTGCGCGAGAGGCTCTCCGCGTTGACCTCGTCCGAGGGCAGCAGCATCTGGTACGGCACGTACTCGGGCGGGCGCACCGAGGTGACCAGCACGTTGTACGGCGCGAGCGCGCTCGACAGACCCTCGACGACGTTGACCAGGTTGGCCGGCGGCATGTAGTCGGTCGCGGCGTCGAGGCCGGCGACGCAGCCCAGGCCCGCGTTGTCGTTCCCGCCCTGCGAGATCGGGCACATCGAGCTGGGGATCAGCGAGATGGGCGCGTCGGGCACGAAGAGCACCGCAGGGACGGCTTCGTAGCCGTCCGCCGGGGTGACCTCGGTGCGCGCCTGCAGACCGCGGGCATGGGCGGTCGCTGCGATCGCGAAGGTGGAACAAGCAAACAGCGTGGCGGTGGTGCGCTTCATGGCAAACTCCGAGGCGGACGCTGCCGCGACCGCCGCGGGCTGTCAACCACCTTCGGGACGCCTGCGGTGCGCACCGGTGCGTCCCCGCGGGTGCGTCACACCGCGCCCGTGCGTTCCCTCTCGGCTCACGCGGCGCAGAGCACCGGCACGTCGAGCACCGGTCCGCGGCCGATGTCCAGCGCCGTGAAGCCGCGGAACAACTCGCCGTCGATGACCGGATCGAGCGTGTGATCTTCGATCGCACGCACGCGCATGCGCTGCGCCGCGCCGTCGAACACGTTGCGACCCCAGATCGGCGTGCCGAGCACGATGTTGGGGAGGTTGGCGACGATCCCCAGCGGCGACGTCGAGATCGCCTGCGCGTGCAGTACTCCCGACGCGGCCGCGTGGCGGAAGGTCCGGACCACGCCGCCGAGGCTGATGTCGATCGAGCCGACCTGCAGCGACGCGAAGCTCGAGAACGGCAGCGGGCGTCCGTCGACGTCGACCTGGGCCATCGTCGGCTCGAACACCTCGCCGGCGTACTCGCGCAGGTGCGATGGCACCAGCTGGCCCAGGCCCGGGGTCGAGTTGGCGACCGCGCCCGCGGTCGAGCGACCGATCACGTGCGCGATCGACCAGGCATCCACCGGGCCGCGCGCATAGAGCTTGTCGAAGAAGCGCTGCGCGATGCCGCCGAGCGCCGACGCGAAGCCGAGATGATCGAAGGCGCTGCCGTCGCTGCGGGTGCCCTGCACGCGCATGGTGTCGATCGGCACCGTCGCCAGCGGCACGCCCGAGCGCACGCGGTGGACCAGCACGCGCAGCAGCTGCACCGCATCACCGCGGATGCCGGCCTTGTGCGCGACGAAGTCGATGCTGCCGCCGTTGCCCGGCACCACGCGCGGCCACGGCGTCTCGTGCCCGGCCTCGCGACGCGCCCGCACGCGCGCGTCGGCGACCGACAGCATCCAGTGCAGCGTGCCGTCGCCGCCGTCGCAGACCCAGTAGCGACACCCCGCGTCGAGGAACTCGTCGAGCACGGCCTCGAGCTCCGCGAGGTCGCGAGTCTGTCGCACGATGCCGACGCTGCCGACCGCGCGCTCCAACTCGCGGCGTCGACCCGGCTGACGCCGGTTCTTGCCGGAGTTGGGGTTCGAGAGCACGCCGACGACGGGCAGCTGCGATCGCGCCATGAGCGGTGCGCAGAGTATGAGCCGCCGTGACGGTCTCGTCACCGTGCGAACGCGCGTGCACAGCCACCGCCGCGGGCCGTGCATGGCCCTGCGCAGCACGCTGCGCACCCGGCGGCGTCAGCGAACGTGGCGCGAGCGCGAGACGCTCATGAGCACGCCCAGCGCCAGCATCATCGTCAGCACGTTGGAGCCGCCGGCGCTGATGAACGGCAGCGTCACGCCCGAGACCGGCAAGAGCTGCAGCACCATGCCGACGTTGATCGCGACGTGCCAGAAGAACAGCGCCGCGACGCCGACGCATGCCAGCGCACTGAATCGGTCCCGCGCCTGCGACGCGATGTTGATGGCCCACAGCACCAGGCTCATGTACAGCGTGAGCAGCATTGCACCGCCGACGAAGCCCCATTCCTCGCCGTAGACCGCGAAGGGGAAGTCGGTGAACGGCTCGGGCAAGAAGCCCAGCGCGCTCTGGGTGCCCTTGTCGATGCCGCGGCCGAAGAAGCCGCCGTCCCCGACCGCGATCATCGCCTGGATGGTCTGGTAGCCCTCGTCGTCGGCGTACAGCTCGGGGTTGAGCCACACGTCGATGCGCTTGCGCTGGTACGACAGCATGTAGCTCCAACCCAACGCGAACGCGATCACGCCGGCGGACATCAGCACCAGCGCGCTGCGCAGCGTCAGGCCCGTGACCGCCAGCAACGACATCGCGATGATGCCGATCATCAGGCCGGTGGACAGATCGGGCTGGGACACCACCAGCCCCATCGGTGCGAGCACCATGATCGCCGGCAGCCCCAGCTCGCGCAGGCCCTTGCCCTTGCGCGACGACGAGTCGTGGAGGTAGCGCGCCAGCGCCACCACGATGAGGATCTTCATCACCTCCGACGGCTGCAGCCGCCAGTCACCGGTGCCGAGCCAGCGTCGCGCGTTGTTGACCTTGATGCCGAAGAACGGCACCAGCGCGAGCAGGCCCACGCCCGCGGCATACGCCGCGTAGGCGCCGCGGTAGATCACGCGATAGTCGATCGCAGTGATCACGAACATCGCGATGCTGCCGAGCCCGACCCAGCGTAGCTGCGTCGCGACGCGTCCGGTCCAGTCGCCCTTGCCCGCGCTGTTGAGGTTGATGATCGCCAGCGTGACGATCGAAAACGTCACGATCACGACGACCCAGTCGATCGAGCGCCGCAGACGGCTGAGCAGATCCTGCGGGCGATCCAGCGAGGAACGGATCATGGCGGGCTCCTCGTGTCGGCGCGGTAGGCCGGTTGATCCGGCGGCGGCGGCGGCAGCGGTGCGGTCGGGCGGCCCGGCGGACTGGCCGCGCCCGGCGGCGTGGGCTCGG